>JAFOED010000036.1 GCA_017380355.1 Ruminococcus sp.
AAAACTCAGCGACAGCATTTATCTTTTCGACGTAAAAGCTGAGAGAATCGCGGCAAGATGTCTGCCTGGACAGTTTGTTATAGTGCGTTCACACGATGACTCAGAGCGAATCCCACTCACCATCTGTGACTACGACAGAAAAGAAGGTACAATTACTCTGGTTTTTCAGGTTGTCGGAGCAGGTACACTCAAGCTCTCCACTCTCAAAGAATGGGATTTTATACACGATGTTGCAGGCCCACTGGGCAGACCTAGTGACTTATGCGCTACTGAAACAGAAGAACTCAAGAAAAAGAACATCCTCTTTGTCGCAGGCGGTGTCGGAGTTGCTCCTGTGTACCCACAGGTAAAGTGGCTTTTTGAACAGGGAATTAAGTGCGACGTAATAATAGGCGCTAAAACAAAAGACCTCATCCTTATGGAAGATGAAATGAAAGCAGTATGCGATAACCTCTACATCACCACAGACGACGGCTCAGCAGGCAGAACAGGTCTTGTCACAAAAGTTGTGGAAGATTTAGTAAACGAAGAAAACAAACACTACGATTTGTGCATCGCTATAGGCCCTATGATAATGATGAAGTTTGTTTGTCTTACTACAAAAGCGCTCAATATTCCGACTGTCGTATCTTTAAACCCTATTATGGTTGATGGTACTGGTATGTGCGGTGCGTGCAGAGTAACTGTTGGTAACGAAGTGAAATTTGCTTGTGTTGACGGTCCTGAATTCGACGGACATTTAGTTGATTTTGACGAAGCTATGAAACGTCAGCAGATATATAAAACCGAAGAAGGCAGAGCTTACCTAAAAGAAAAAGAAGGCGCTACCCATCACGGCGGTTGTGGTCACTGCGGAGGTGAAGACTGATGGATATGCAAAAGAAAGTTCCTATTGCAGAACAAGACCCGAAAGTAAGAGCTAAAAACTTTGACGAAGTGTGCCTTGGATACACAAAAGAAGAGGCTATGCTCGAAGCATCGCGCTGTCTTGAGTGTAAAAATCCTATGTGCGTTATGGGTTGTCCTGTATCTGTCCATATTCCTGAATTTATCCACAAGGTAAAGGAAGGAGACTTTGCCGGTGCATTCAAAGTAATCTGTGAATGCAACACCTTACCTGCTATCTGTGGTCGCGTTTGTCCACAGGAGTCACAGTGCGAAGGCAGATGTATAAGAGGTATCAAAGGCGAAGCCGTCGCAATAGGCAAGCTCGAGAGATTCGTCGCTGATTTTGCGATGGATAAAGGTATGAGAAGACCACACTCTCACATCAAAAATGGTAAGAGAGTTGCTGTTATCGGCTCAGGTCCTGCTTCCCTTGCATGTGCTGGCGATTTGCTGAAATACGGCTACGACGTAACTATGTTTGAAGCATTACACGAAGCAGGAGGAGTACTCGTTTATGGTATTCCTGAGTTTCGTTTACCTAAAGATGATGTCGTAAAAAAAGAAATTTCCATGCTCTCTCACTTAGGCGTAAAAATCCAGACTAATGTAATTATCGGAAAGTCTGTTACTATCGACGAGCTTATGCAAAACGAGGGATTTGACGCTGTGTTCATCGGTTCAGGCGCAGGCTTACCTAAATTTATGGGTATCAAAGGCGAGAACGCAAACGGCGTCTTCTCAGCTAACGAATACTTAACCCGTTCAAACCTTATGAAAGCGTTTAAAGAGGACTCAACTACTCCGATTATGCGAGCTAAAAAGGTCGCTGTTGTTGGTGGTGGTAACGTCGCGATGGATGCCGCTCGTACAGCGCTCAGACTCGGTGCTGAAACACACATCATCTACAGACGAAGTGAAGCAGAACTTCCTGCTCGACTTGAAGAAGTCCACCACGCTAAAGAAGAGGGTGTTATCTTCGATATACTCACTAACCCTGTCGAAATTCTGACCGACGATAACGGCTCTGTGTGTGGTATCAAGTGCGTTAAAATGGAGCTCGGCGAACCTGACTGTTCGGGCAGACGCCGTCCTGTAGTTGTTGAGGGCTCAGAATTCGTCATTGATGTCGATATGGTTATTATGTCTTTAGGCACTTCCCCTAACCCACTTATCGCATCGTCAACATCAGGACTGCAAACCGATAAATACGGATGCATCGTAGCTGACGAAATCACAGGTCAGACTACTAAAGAAGGAGTTTTTGCAGGTGGCGACGCTGTTACAGGTGCCGCAACAGTTATTCTTGCTATGAGTGCAGGTCGCTCTGCAGCGGTCGGAATTCACGACTATCTAAGCTCTAAAGATAAGTAATAACGCAACTTTTACTTCCCAATATTGCAAATATGCTACATAAATCGCCACAATTTATGCATATTTCTATAAGAAATTGAAAAAATGTCAAAAAATCTTGCATTTATATACTATTAGTTTTATAATGATATAGGTGCAAGATTTTTGTTTTTTATCTTGGCTCCTATATGAATTTTCACGTTAAGTTGTGTGTATTTATTTAAGGAGCGCACTTTAATTTTGTAATTATTTTTTTAGGAGGATATTCACTATGTCTTATGTTGATGAAGTATTAGCTAAAGTTAAAGCTAAAAATGCAGGCGAGCCTGAGTTTTTACAGACAGTAGAAGAAGTTTTAAGCTCTCTGCGTCCAGTAATCGAGGCTAACGAAGAAGTTTACAAGAAGCAGGCACTGCTCGAGAGAATGTGCGAGCCTGAAAGACAGGTTAAGTTCAGAGTTCCATGGGTTGATGACAACGGTCAGGTACAGGTTAACACAGGTTACCGTGTACAGTTCAACTCTGCTATCGGTCCATACAAGGGTGGTCTCAGATTCGCTCCAAACGTATACATCGGTATCATCAAGTTCTTAGGCTTTGAGCAGATCTTCAAGAACTCACTTACAGGTCTCCCAATCGGCGGCGGTAAGGGTGGTTCTGACTTCGACCCAACAGGTAAGTCAGACGCTGAAATCATGAGATTCTGCCAGTCATTTATGACAGAGCTTTACAGACACATCGGTCCTGAAACAGACGTTCCAGCTGGCGATATGGGCGTAGGTGCTAGAGAAATCGGTTACTTATTTGGCCAGTACAAGAGAATCGCTAACAGATTTGATGGTGGCGTTTTAACAGGTAAGGGTCTTACATACGGCGGTGCTTTAGGCAGAGCTGAGGCTACAGGTTACGGTATCGTATGGTACGCTGAAGAAATGCTCAAGTACAACAACGACACACTCGAAGGCAAGAGAGTTGCTATCTCTGGTTTCGGTAACGTTGCTTGGGGTACAGCTAAGAAGCTCACACATTTAGGTGCTAAGTGTGTTACTATCTCAGGTCCTGACGGTTACATCATCGACGAGGACGGCGTAAACACAGAAGAGAAGTGGCAGTGCATGTTAGACCTCAGAAATTCAGGTCAGAACATCGTTGCTCCATACGCAGAGCGTTTCCCTAACGCTAAGTTTATCCCAGGCAGAAAGCCATGGGAGTATGCTGACGCTGACCTCTACATCCCATGTGCTACACAAAACGAGATTCATTTAGAGGATGCTAAGGCTATCGTTGCTTCTGGTACAAAGTACGTTTGTGAAGGCGCTAACATGCCTACAACAAACGAGGCTCTTGAGTACCTCATGGACAACGGCGTTATCGTTGGTCCTGCTAAGGCTGCTAACGCTGGTGGTGTTGCTACATCATGTATCGAGATGGGTCAGAACGCAGGCAAGACTGTATTCTCATCAGAGCAGGTTCTCGATCAGCTCCACTCAATCATGGTTAACATCCACAAGGCTTGTGCTGATGCTTCCCTCAAGTACTACGGTAAATACGACCTCGTTAAGGGCGCTAACATCGCAGGCTTCGAGAAGGTTGCTGACGCTATGATGGCTCAGGGTATTGTTTAATTCCTGAAAATCAGAACATAATAAAAATAAGCTCCTACCAAATCGGTAGGAGCTTTTCTTTTTGTTAATAAACTATTGATTAAAGTTCTGTCTTCCACAGGCCGTGGAGATTGCAGTATGCAAACACAGCAACAGGCTTTTCGTCATAGAGTGCAAATGTGACAGAAGGCTCAGCACCTATCTCTAAGCACTTTCTCTGACCGCCCTTGTCTGTCTGAAGATATACCCACTCTATGTGGTGCTCAGGTAGCATCGGATGTGGTGCTGATCCAATCTCAACACAAAGCTTATCACCATCAACAGTTACTACTGGCAGATGCTTTTCAGCACTTGCTTCAACTGTGTTTGGTACAAGCTCAGTCATCTTCTGACCACAACACATCATCGGCACACCCGCGTTGTGGATAAGACCCACGATGTTACCACAATGTTCACAAACATAAAATCTGATTTCACACATAATAATACCTCCATAAAATTAATATATTATAGTTTACTGTTTATCTCGACAAATATTCCTCAGCAAAGTGTGCAGCCACAGCACCATCAGCAACTGC
>JAFOED010000037.1 GCA_017380355.1 Ruminococcus sp.
AAGAATGTGAAAGGTGAAGAGATGAAATATGATTGTTATTAAAAATGTTTTTGTATATGTCGCGGTGTTTTTTGTCACCGCGACTACTCTTTTATGCTGTTCTTTTCTTGAGCCAAAAAACGCGAGTGTCGAAGAAACCGTAGCGCTTTCTCCTGCGACTGAAGATGAAGCGGTACAGGAAGCGACGCAAAAAAGCGAAGTGAAAGCGGTGCAGTGTGTAAAAGTGAAAGAAGAAAAGAAAGAGTATATCCCACGATTTTCAAAGCCTAAGAGCAGTAACGACTACTTTTACAGCAACGAAAATCCGTTTTTTGAGAGTGGGTACGGTATGCCTAACTGCACGTGTTATGCGTGGGGAAGAGCGTATGAAATCTTAAACCGAGAGCCGAAACTTGCGCTTTGTGATGCGAAAGACTGGTACCAATACAATAAAGAAAATGATTTCTATGATTACGGACAAGAGCCGAAAGTCGGAGCTGTCGCGTGTTGGGAGTATGAGTGGGGCGGAGATGGTCACGTAGCCGTTGTCGAAGAAGTCGAGGGAGATATAGTGAAATATTCAAACTCCGCGTGGGGCTCAGATGAGTTTTATATCACACAAAGCTCTGTTGATAATCCCGATGTGTACGACGGATGGATTTTTCAGGGGTACATATATCTTTTAGAGTAAGAAAAAAGCCACGGGTCAGTACCCGTGGCTTTATTTTTTGTGTTTTATTCGAACGGGTCTTCAAATGTCGGGATGTTAGCGATTTTCATCTGGATACGAGTTGCGTCTGTGATAGAAATGTCGCCGTCGCTGTCGTAGTCAGCGAAAGCCTGACTCAAAAACGGCATATCAGTAATCAGTGCTAAGTAACGCTGAACGTATGTTGCGTCTAAGACTGACACTCTGCCGTCAAGGTCACAGTCGCCTGTTTCTCTGTTGCTTGAAGCAACCGCTTTTATAACGAAAGTACCGCCGATTTCGTCGCCATCAAGATGGTTGTAGTAGAAATCCATTACGTCCATAGAATCAGAGCCGACCATAATGTAGCTACTACCTTTTTGGGACTGTGGTAAGAAGATGTAGTTGTCTTCTCCTGTGCTGAGCCACTCGCTTACACCGATTGAGTTTCCTGAACCTTTCTGATTTTTCAGTGTAACGCCTACGGCGAATTTATCGCTTTCGATGAGCATATCTTCTGTGTCGATATTGTGGTAGCCCTGATACTCTACAGTACCGCTTTTGAGTAAAGTCCACTTGTTCATATCGTTAACAGGAGCACCGTCTTCGCTTACAGGAATCAAGTAGATGTCGTATTTTGCTCCGTCTGAGATTGTTTCGAAATTAACTTCTTCTAAAACTGTGTACTCAGAGTCTGTATCAAACACGTTTACGTATGTGATAGTGTTTGCTGATAAGTACTCAAACTCGTATGTAGCGCCGTCTGTTTCGTTCTGGTAGATGTTCTTTTTGTAGCTGTAATTGTCGACGTCACAAAAGGCGTAGCTGTGGCCGAATCTTGTATCAAAGAGGTAGAAGTCCTCGTACGAAATCCAGTAGTAACCGCCGTCGCCCCAGCTGTCACCCCAGCTGTTTTTACAGAGCCACGCACCGTCGTTTTCAGGCTGTGCGATGGAAGAGAAATTCTCTCTTGCGTAGTTGTCGTCCCAGCCGACGATAGAGATGCAGTGACCGAAGAGCTGTGCTGTAGTAAGCCCTTCTATGTTGCAGTAGTACGCGTTTGTAAAAGAGTTGTAGTAGCTGTCGTTTACGTGGTAGTTTCCGACAACAGCGCCGTAGTTGTAAATCGCGGTTTTGACAGTTTCCACGTCGCCTGTGTCGAGGTAGATGATTCCGTTAACAGCGAGCTGCTTTTTTGTAGAGCTGTCAAGCTCTGAAAACTGGGTCGGATAAATATTAATCGGATAGTCTAAGTCGAGTCTAGGACCCTGCCACGATGAGAAGTAGCCGAGTGCTATGTACGAGTAGCCGCCACCGTATTCGTTTCTTATCCAGCCTGTGCCGTCTTCTCTTGTTATTCCCCAGTGATTCATATGCATAGGAGAGAACACAGGAGTCGTTATACCTGCTTTAAGCTGGGCGCTCTCTAAAGTTGCGAGTGAACCGTAAGCCCAACAAGTGTTGTAGAGCTGGTCCCTTACAGGAGTTGTAAGACCGATTTCGCGTGAACTGTATGCATCAGGAAGTGCGGTTTTCGGTTCGAGCTTCGTTCCGCTTACGTCAAAGTCAGCGGCGATGAGCGACGCGTTTGAGTTAGCGTTTGTTGTAGCGTTCTCGATTTTAGCTGCTGAAGCTGATGCACCTGCGCTTAATACTAAAGCGACAGACATAACTGTCGCCACTAATTTTGGCAAAAATTTCATTAATAATCACCCGTAAAACAAATTCTGTTTTGTACAAACTATTACAAGTGCATTATATCAGTAAAGTGCGTGTATGTAAATAGACAAAAGTAAATCGGAGGATTTTATGGAACTTAGGACGGACTTAGCGCTTGAAGCGAGAGAAATAGCGGGAGAAAACTTGAGCGGTGTGCAGTACAGCGTTGATAAAGCTGATAATATAGAGATTGAAAAGCTGATAGTGAAAACCGAAGACGCGAGCAGGGCGCTCAAAAAAGAAAAAGGCACGTATATTACTATCGACTTACCACCGCTGACAAACGATTTCAAAGACACTGACTCTCGGCTTGTCAGAATCGGTGAGCTTCTTAGATCGCTTTTACCGGTAAACGGTACAGTGCTTGTTGTAGGACTTGGAAATATGGACATAACTCCCGATGCTTTAGGTCCGCTTGTGTCATCAAAGGTGCTCGCAACACGACACATCCAAGGTGAAATCGCAAAAAGCACGGGACTTGATAAACTGCGCCCAGTAGCGGTGCTGAGCACAGGCGTCACAGGTCAGACGGGTATCGAGACAGGCGAGCTTGTGTTAAGCGTTGTGAAAAGAATAAAGCCGTCAGCGTTAATCGTTATAGATGCGCTCGCGTCCAGACGTCTCGAACGACTAGGGTGTACGCTTCAGATTTGTGACACAGGAATCTCTCCCGGTGCAGGGGTGCACAACTACCGAACGAAAATCACGAAAGACACGATGGGAGTACCGGTTATAGCTTTGGGAGTTCCGACGGTTGTTGACGCGGTGACTTTAAGCTGTGATTTGCTCGGCATTGATACAGAGAGCGAGTGCGAGAGTGTGAGAAAACAGGTGTCCCCAAAAGGCAGGGCGATGGTAGTAACACCGAAAGAAATCGATTTGCTCGTATCACGCGCCGCAAAACTGATTTCACTATCCATTAACTATGCGTTGCAAAAAGACTTCGAGCTAGAGGACTTAGTGTCGCTTCTGTGACTCATAAAATCTGTTACCCGCGCATAAGATTTTATGACTGTGGGTGATAACGTGAAATACAGAAATAAAATTAAAGTCGGTTTGTGTGCGCTGTTAGCGCTTTGTATATTCTTTTTAGGTACCTTTTGTACCAGTGTGAGTATGAGAAGGTGTTTTAACGTCAGAGAGTCGTTTATGTTGCTTACGGCTAAAACGGTTATGCCTGACGGCAGTATGAAAAAGCCTGACACCAAAAAGGTGAAAAAGGAGAACAAAAAGCCTAAGACTGTCCCGTCAAAAGAAGAGAAAAAAGAGAAGGCGCAGGAGGTAAAAAGCAGACAGGACGAGAATACGTTTCCTGTCGAGGAGCTTAACATCAGTAGCGGTGAACTTAAGTTTGAAAATATTGAGATAAACAACTCTACATCATACGAGATGGATACAAAAGAGCTGTTAAATAAAGACCTCGACTTTACGATAGACGACACAAAGCAAGCACAGGTGCTTATTGTTCACACGCACTCGTGCGAGAGCTATCTAACTGACGACGTGGGGTACTACTACGAGAGCTTTTATCCTCGTACTACCGACAACGAGAAGAACATCGTAGCGGTAGGTAAGGTGATAACGGACACCTTAAAGAAAAACGGAATCTACACCGTGCACGCTACGGTACAGCACGACAATCCGTCGTATGATGGCGCGTACGACAGAAGCTACGATACGATTATGGAGTATTTAGAGAAGTACAAGGAGATAAAGGTCGTGCTCGATATTCACCGCGACTCAATGGTCAGAGAAGATAACACGCGACTTAAACCGACTTTTACCTACAAGGGAAAGAAAGCGGCACAGATTA
Organism: Ruminococcus sp.; assembly: GCA_017380355.1. Lineage (GTDB taxonomy): Bacteria > Bacillota > Clostridia > Oscillospirales > Acutalibacteraceae > Ruminococcoides. The sequence goes on from JAFOED010000037.1 coordinate 4,200, forward strand.
TGATAATGACAGGTCACGATGTGTACGGGGATTTTCCGACGTGGGAGAGCAACCTCTCGTTTGCGTTAAAACTGCAGAAAACTTGTGAGGATATGTACGAGGGAATGACCCGTCCGCTAAACTTCGGCGACTTTACATACAATATGAACGTAAACTCAGGTTCGCTGCTTATTGAAGTCGGAACAGACGCTAATACGCTGACAGAAGCGAAAAGAACGGGAAAAATGCTTGCAAATGCTTTGTCACAAGTCTTGCAAAAATAATAATACTTTGTTATACTGTACGATAGGAAAGTTTATGGACTTAGATTTTCTAGTTTTTTATGGTATATAGAGTGAGTGTAAACGTTTTTTGAGATGTATATTTGCGTTGTATAAGGGACGTTCTCACTTTGAGGTAAAAATATGAGAAATGCAAAAGTTATGAAATCGCTTTTATGCGTGTTAACTGCACTTGTTATTATATTTTCACTTTCTCTTACCTGTTTTGCTCACGATGAGATTTTTCACGATGAAGAGGTTGTAGCTACTGAAGAAATGACTCAGGAAGAGCCGTCGTCTGAAGTGCTCACAGAAGCGCCGACTGAACCACCGACAGAAGCTCCTACACAAGAGCAGACACAGGAGCAGACAGAAAAAGAGGAAGAAGAAACGGAAAAACCTACTGAAGCTGACAAACATACCGACGAATTGCCTGAGGTTGAGTCACAGGATATTATCGTACCGACTATAGCTCAACTTCCTGAAGTTGAAGTCAGCGACACTTCGCTTTTAGGCGGTGTTATTATGTGGCTTTGTGTAGCTTTAGGTGTTGCTGTTATTGCCGGCGTGCTTGTTTCTCAGCGTGCACGACAGGGGTCATCGTCAAGACCGTATGATTCACGCAGGAAGTAAGTATGAAGATAGGTAACGTAGAAATTAACGGATATGCCGCACTTGCTCCGATGGCGGGAGTTGCTGACAAAGCGTTTCGACAGCTTTGTATAAAATTCGGTGCGTGCTACTGCGTGTCAGAGATGGTAAGCTCTAAGGGCATATCGTATAACAGCGAAAAAAGTGCTCAGCTTATGGAAATAGGCGAGAGTGAGCATCCGTGTGCTGTGCAGATTTTCGGCAACGAGCCTGAAACTATGGCTCTGGCTGCGAAATTTGCTTTAAAATACAAGCCTGAGATTATCGACATAAATATGGGGTGTCCTGCTCCGAAAATCGCAGGTAATGGCGCAGGCTCTGCGCTGATGAAAGACCCGCGTCTTTGTGGCGAAATCGTAAAGGCTGTTAAAATGGCTGTCGATATTCCCGTTACGGTGAAAATCCGTAAAGGGTTTAACGACGAAATGATAAACGCAGTTGAGGTTGCGTGTATATGTGAAGAAAACGGCGCAGACGCGCTGACTATTCACGGAAGAACGAGAGAGCAGTACTACTCCGGAGTTTGTGACCTTGATATTATAAAAGAAGTGAAAAAAGCACTCACGATACCTGTTATCGGCAACGGCGACATAACCTGTGCTGATGACTGCAAAAGAATGTACGACTACACTCACTGCGATTTAGCGATGGTTGGTCGTGGCGCTTTAGGTAACGTGTGGATTTTCGAAGAGATAAACGCGTATTTTAAAGGCGACTTATCTTACAGAAAGCCAGACTTTTCTGAAAAGATGGAAGTTATGAAAAAGCACATCGAAAGTCTAGTTGAGCACAAGGGTGAGTACGTCGGAATGAAAGAAGCGCGTGCGCACATACCGCATTACTTAAAAGGTTTTTCGGGTGCGGCAAAACTGAGAAACGACGCGTGCAGAGTGTCTACTCTTAAAGATTTATATTTGCTTATCGACAAGGCAAAAAGCTCTTGTTACTGATATATAAAATTCAGCTATGCTGTGGAATAAGAAAGGGAAATTGATATGTATAACGACATTATGGATTCAATCGGCTTTGTGGAAGGCGTAGACAAAGAAGTCGGACAGGCTATGCGCACAGAGCTCAAAAGACAGAGACAGAACATCGAGCTTATCGCTAGTGAGAACATCGTTTCTCCTGCTGTAATGGCTGCTATGGGTTCAGTACTTACAAACAAGTATGCTGAAGGCTACCCGGGCAAGCGTTACTACGGCGGTTGCTACGCAGTAGACGTTGTAGAAGACATCGCTAGAAAGCGTGCATGTGAGCTTTTCTCAGCTGACCACGCTAACGTTCAGCCACACTCAGGTGCTCAGGCTAATATGACAGTTTACTTTGCTATGCTCGAGCTCGGCGACACAGTTATGGGTATGAACCTCGCTGAGGGCGGTCACCTCACACACGGCTCACCTGTTAATATGTCAGGTAAGTACTTCAACTTCGTATCTTACGGTGTTGACCCTGTTACACACAGAATCGACTACGATAAGGTGCTTGAAATTGCTAAAGAGTGCAAGCCCAAAATGATTGTTTGCGGTGCTTCTGCTTACCCTCGTGAAATCGACTTTGCTAAATTCAGAGCTATCGCTGACGAAGTAGGCGCTTACTTAATGGTAGATATGGCTCACATCGCAGGCTTAGTTGCTGCAGGTGTACACCAGAATCCTGTTCCATACGCTGACTTTGTTACTACTACAACACACAAGACTTTAAGAGGTCCAAGAGGTGGTCTTATCCTTTGTAAAGAAGAGTACGCTAAAGCTATCGACAAGGCTCTCTTCCCAGGTACACAGGGTGGTCCTTTAATGCACACAATCGCTGCAAAGGCAGTATGCTTCGGTGAGGCATTAAAGCCTGAGTTCAAGGCTTACGGCGAGCAGATTGTTAAAAACTGTAAGGCGCTTGCAGATGGTCTTATCAAGCGTGGACATACTCTCATTTCAGGCGGTACTGACAACCACGTTATGCTTCTCGATTTAAGAAACGAGGGTATCACAGGTAAGGACCTCGAGCACAAACTCGACGAGTGTTATATCACACTTAACAAGAACACAATTCCACAGGAGCCATTAAGCCCATTTGTAACTTCAGGTGTACGTATCGGTACAGCAGCAGCTACAACAAGAGGCTTTGATGAGGCTGATATGGATGTTATCGCTGAGTGTATCTCTCTTGTTATCAAAGATTTTGACAACAATGCTGACAAGGTAAGAGAGATGGTAACAGAGCTTTGCGCAAAGCACCCACTCTACGAATAATTCAGTAAAAGAAATAAAACGCAGATAATTGCTGTCGCTTTACGGCGGCAGCAGTTGTTGATTTAAGGCATAAACGTAAAGGACAGGGGAGTTTTTTATGTCATCTCCACTTGCTGACAGACTGCGTCCGCAGTCACTCGACGATATTGTGGGTCAGAAGCACCTCATCGGCGAGAATAAACCGCTGAGAAGAATCATCGAAAGCGGTAAAATCCCTAACTTAATATTTTATGGTCCGTCGGGTGTCGGCAAAACAACTCTTGCGTCGTACATCGCAAAAGTCACTAACCGCACTTTCAAAAAGTTAAACGGCACAACTGCGTCAACTTCTGACATTAAGGAGATTTTCGCGTCGCTCGATACTTTTGAGGGTATCAACGGAATTCTGCTTTATCTCGACGAGATTCAGTACTTAAACAAAAAGCAGCAGCAGACACTACTCGAGTACATCGAAAACGGTAAGATTACGCTTATAGCGTCAACTACTGAGAATCCGTATTTTTATGTATATAATGCTATTTTGTCGCGAAGCACAGTTTTTGAGTTTAAATCTGTTGATAAGGACGAAATCAAAAAGGCTGTACTGCGTGCTTACAGAATTTTAAGCGAAGAGTACGAAAAGGAAATCGTTGTGTCCGATGATGCTATAAACCACATCAGCTTTGCGTGTGGCGGTGATGTGAGAAAGTCATTAAACGCTGTGGAACTTTCTGTGCTGTCCGCTGATGATGACGGCGAGAAAATCACCGTGTCTGACGAGGCGGTACGTGAGCTTACACAAAAAAGTGCCAACCGATACGACAAAGACGGCGACGAGCACTACGACATTGTGTCGGCATATCAGAAGAGTATGCGTGGTTCTGACGTAGACGCAGCGCTTCACTATCTTGCGCGACTTCTGGACGCAGGTGACCTTATGAGCGCGTGCAGACGACTTTTAGTGTGTGCGTGTGAGGATGTCGGTCTTGCGTATCCTCAGATTATGCCTATCGTGAAATCCTGTGTCGATATTGCGCTTCAGGTCGGACTTCCTGAGGCAAGGCTTGCGCTTGCTGATGCTGTTATTATGGTTGCACTCGCACCGAAGTCAAACTCAGGTCATGACGCGATAAACGCGGCTATGAGGGACGTGCAGATGGGCAAAGGCGGAGCTATTCCGCGACAGCTCCAGAATATGCACTACGACGGTGAGGACAATAAAAACAAAGGTCAGCACTACATTTATCCGCACGATTATCCTGACCACTATACATATCAGCAGTACCTGCCTGATTCACTCAAAAACGCTAAGTACTACGAGTACGGCGACAACAAGGTTGAGCAGGCGTACAAGGCGTACTGGGATAAGATAAAAAATAAATGACGATTTTTTGCACAGCCGTTCGGGGAGTTTGCCTCGGATGGCTGTTTTTTGTTGTCATATAGTAAGTGACAAGGACGGATTTTGCGGTTTTTCGTGCATATAGTTAAAAATGCACATATATGATGAAAGTTTTTGTATGTTTATTGGTGATAAATTATCCGAGCGAAAATTCAAAAGATAATAAATCGCCATTGCTTAGAAGGATTATAGCTTAATTTTAAAAATAGATGAAATCGGCTTAAAAATAGTGTATAATCTAGCTAAATTAATAAGCTGTCACTTAGGAAAACGATGCCTTTTCGGCGTCGTTTTTGTGCGTTTTAAGAAGCTTTTGTTGATAATCTACAAACTGGGATACGTTTATTTGTGCACTATGGCTTTTTAGGATTTTTTAGTAGTCTTTTTTACAAGCCTTTTAGCGCTCTTGTGGGCGTTTTGTACAAATAACGTGTTTAAAGTTTATGATGTTTGACTAAACGCGACTTTTGCTCTTAAAATCACTACTATTTCAGCGAAAAATTTCAGGAGGTTATTACTTATGAGAAACACAAAGCACAGCTTAAAAAGTGCTCTATGTGTCGTTCTGACTGCTTTACTCGTATTCAGCGCAGTATTCTGTGTTGCAGCTGCTGAAAACGAAGTAGCTCAGACAGGCGCATCAGGTACAGTGTACTTTGACAACACTTCTAACTGGTCAAATCTTCACTGCTACATGTGGAACGGCGACGGTTCACAGAAAAACGCCGAGTGGCCAGGTCAGCCTATGACACAGGTTGAGGGTAATGTGTGGAAATACACAACTTCTACAGATTACCAGAACGTTATCTTCAATAACGGCGGTAACGGTCAGCAGACAGGCGATTTACAGTTCCCTGGAGATGGCCAGATTTATTCAAACGGCAACTGGGGTCCATACAACGGCCATCAGGAGGATCCAACTGTTGCTCCATCATCAAACAACCCAAATCCACAGCCAACAAACCCACCAACACCTGTTGACGGCAGCTACGTTTACTGCAAGAACTCAGCTTCTTGGGGCGACGTTTACTGCTACATGTGGAAAGACGGTGCAGGCAACAACGGCGAGTGGCCTGGTAAGAAGATGGAAAACATCGGCGACGGTGTTTACAGATATGAAGTTACAGGCAGCTTCGATATGATTATCTTCAACTCAGGCAGCGACGCTAACAAGACTGGTGATATGTCATATCCTGGTGCTAACCAGATTTATGATAACAAAACTAACAAGTGGGAGCCATACGATACATCACCAATCACTGTAAAGAGCTTTGGTGCTAACATGGAATCTCCACAGTACAAAGGTACAGACATCATGCTTACTTCGGACGCAGTAAGCACAGGTGGTACAGTATTCTGCAAGTACAGCGTAACAGCAAGCGGCAAGACAACTGTTGTTGCTGATTACACAACTAAGAAAGAAGTTTCTTGGACACCAGCTGCTGCAGGTACATACACAATCACATTTGACTTCAAGGACAACGCTGGTAACGAGAACCAGAGAACAGCTACTTTCGAAATCAAAGACGACGCAGGTGTTATTGAGCCTATCTTAAAGGGCGTTTCACCAAAGCCTGGTCAGATTCAGAAGGGCGCTAAGCAGACAATCACTGTAAACGCTGCTGGTGGTAACATCAACACAAAGCTTCTCTTCTACAAGTTCCAGGTTGAAGATCCAAACGGCAATATCATCAACACACCTTACTTCTCAAAAGCTTTCAATAACGTTAGCTTTACTCCTGCTACAACAGGTATGTACAAGGTTACAGTTTACGTTCAGGGTTCTGACAACCAGACAATTGAGCGTACATACACATACAACAGCTTAACAACTATTGTTCCTGAGCCAACAGACCCAACACTCCCTACACAGCCAGAGCCTTCAGAGCCAGGCGATGTAACATTAAAGGGTGACGCTAACAGCGACGGCGAAGTTACTGTTATTGACGCTACACTTGTTCAGCAGGTAGTTGCTCAGATTGTTTCACAGGATAAAGCACACTTTGCTAACTCTGACGTAAACGGCGACAGCGCACTCACTGTACTTGACGCTACACTCATACAGAGATTCGTAGCTAAACTCGAAATTTGGTAAAAAGGAGGTAACACATAATGAATACAATTAAAAGAATCACAGCATTATTGCTCGTAATCTTACTTATCGCATCTGTTGGTGTTATCTCTGCTTTTGCTGCACAGAATGACACAGCAGAAACTTCTGCAACAGGCATTACTATTCACTTTAAATCAGAGAGCAAAGTTCCTTACGTTTACTACTGGAACGCTCTTCCAAACGATCTCTCTACATCTTACCCTGGTGTTAAGATGACAAAAGAGACAGCTATGGCAAACGGTAACTGGTACACATACAAGTTCCCAACTGCTTCAAAAATTAACCTTCTCTTCACAGACGGTTCTACAACTCTTCCTGGTCAGATTTCTTCAGAAATTACAGTCACTGAAACAGGTGAATGGTGGTACAAAAACAACAAGCTCACATCATACAATCCTGACACAGTAGTTGTTCCTGACCGTACAGACTTAAGAGAAGAGTCTATCTACTTCGTCATCACAACTCGTTTCTACGATGGTGACACAGGCAACAACGTACACTGCTGGGATGACAAGCAGGCTAACAACCCTGACTCTGACCCTGCATGGCGTGGTGACTTCAAAGGTCTCATCGACAAGCTCGATTACTTAAAGGCTTTAGGCTTCAGCGCTATCTGGATTACTCCAGTTGTTGAGAACGCTTCAGGTTACGATTACCACGGTTACCACTCATTCGATATTACAAAGGTTGACCCTAGATACGAAAGCAAGGGCGCTACATACGAAGACCTCTTAAAGGCTGCACACGACAAGGATATGAAGATTATCCAGGACGTTGTATGGAACCACACAGGTAACTTCGGTGACTCTTTCCTTGCTCCTATGTTCACAAAGGAATATAACAAGATTCAGGACTTAGGTACAGCTGATTGTATGAAGGTTATTCCTGGTGGACTTCTTGACAAGAAATATTCTAACTACGACAGCCTTCAGCCTGATGCTCAGTTCCAGGCTAGACTTGACGTAATGAAGGGTCACAAGTCAGGTGCTGCTGTAAACTTAAACGAGTATTATCACAGAGAAACAGGCATGGGCTACGAAGGCTCAATCGAGCAGCAGGGCTCAATGGCAGGCGACTGTGTAGACGTTAACACAGAGAACCCTGCAGTTGCTAAGTACATCACAGACACATATCGTGAATACGCTGATATGGGCGTTGATGCTTTCCGTCTTGATACAGAAAAGCACATCAACCGTTGGACACTTAACAACGCTTACTTCCCTAAGTTCTATGACATTATGTCTATGAAGACAGACGGTAAAGAGAACTTCCACATCTTCGGTGAGGTTTGTTCACGAGTTAGAGAAACATGGAACCACAACATTCCTTCTTCTTCTCCTGCATTCTTCACATGGGAAGAGACAAACTCAGCT
>JAFOED010000005.1 GCA_017380355.1 Ruminococcus sp.
CTTCAGAGCAAGCGCTTCTTAAACGAGGGTGACGTAAACGACTTTGTCGTGAGCAACGAGAAGAAATTCCTCGCCGTTATGCACAACTCGTACAACCTGACTGTGTGGGATATAGAAACTGGTCAGGAAATAATGAACAAAGTTTTCTCTAACACTATTTCTCAGGTTTCTTTTGCAAAAGATAACAAGATGATTGTTCTCACAGACTTACTGTACTGTTACGATCTTACCAGCGACACCGAACTGTGGATGTTAAATGACATAAGCGAAAGCAGTTTTTCGCTACTTAACGAAAAAAATCTCATTGTGTACAGCAGTCCTAAGGGGTTGTCACTTGTTGATATAAACAGCGGAGAAATCGCAAAAGAGATTCCAGTCAAAGGTTTAGGCGAATTTGAATACGTGTATTTCAGTAAATATGCTGTTTCCCCACAGGAGAATTATATCGCTTCTACCAACACCGACGGTGACATCTACCTGTGGAATATCGAAAAGGAAACATACAAAAAAACCAATCTGGACACAGATTATATAATCGATATTGAGTTTATAAGCGACGACAGACTCGCTGCTATTTCTACTCCATCTGTTATGAACGAGAGCATGAAATCAGAGCTTTCTATCGGAAACTCGGTTATTTACGAAGATACAGTAAGAGAAATCCACTGCTACGACACAGATGCAAATCTCAAGTGGCATGATAAGCTCGTATTCAACCAGCTCACATATAAAAGCAACTTGTGCTCTGATACTTACACTTCATCTGAAGGTAAAAAATACGATGCTGTATTTTTCACAGGTGGTAACTGGTGCCTTGTTTTAGACATAGAAAGCGGAAAAACACTCGACAAAATCGAGATGCCTGATCCTATTCTATACACTAAAGTAGACGAGGTTGGAATCGACTTTCTGTTATCAAGCGGTCTATACGGCTCATATAGCTTTTCTGACTCTTTCTGCTGTTCAGTCAGATACTTTGTCGACAATCTCGAGTCTGGTATTATCGGCGATGTAACCTTCGTAGTTCCTGAAAACTCAAACGGTGTTTACATGTACGAGTACGGCTTATACGATGACAACTTTGTAAGCTGTTTCGATAATAAAGATAACCTCACTTTATCATCAAACGGCACACAAATCGGAGACTACATCCTTTTCTATGAAATCGTAAATTCACAATACGAGATATACAGCTACGATATTTACAAAAACTGTATCACAGCAAAAACCACAATCACTTATTCAATTAGTTTCAGCTCACTTAACTCACCATATATAAAAACTGATAACCACGACGAAGTTTTAATTCTCGCATCAAACTGCGTTTATCTTTTTAATATGGCAAATGGAGATACCGAAACTGTGATAGAAAGCGAAGGATACAGTCTTAATATCCGCGACGCTTACTACCACAACGGATATCTGTATTACATCACTGCTACAAAGGACCCTGAGACTTTCGAAAAAACAAACGATATTTATCGTACAGACATCAAAACTAAAAAATCAGAAGTTCTCTATAAAGATGTAACTGAAAAGTACTTCTACTTCAACGCTATTCCTGAGCATTCACTATTTATGTCGTGGGATTACGACGACCCTGAATTTAAGCTTGATTTACTATACAACGATGAAGAAATCAAACTTGATTCAATCGCATATCCTGAGTTCACCGCTGTAACGGATGATGGAAAACACATCGCTCTTCTGTCTGAAACTGACATTCAGATATACGACAAAGATATGAAATTGCAACACGAAATCAGTATGGAAAACAAAACTCCAGTGAGCACACACGTAATTGATAACAAACTATTAGTCGCATACAAAACAGACGAAATGTCAGTATACGACCTGAAAAAAGGTAAAAAGCTCACTACTACGGCGCTTAACTTCACCTATTCTACTGGCTCAGTTTTCTGGGACGACAGCGAAAAAGGTAAGCTTTTAGTAAACGCTCACAACTGTATGAACGTATATGACTCTAAGAACTTCGAACTTTTAGCGGCTGTTGACTTCTGTGTCGGTTTTGACCACCACAAAAACGCTGCATTTGTTTTCGGTAACGATAAGAAGGACACTTCAAAAGACGCATTAGGCTATTTTGAGATTTATTCGCCTGAACAGTTAATCGAAAAAGCAAGCAAAATGCTCGAAGGTAACACTCTCACAGATAGCCAGAAACGTGAATACAGTATAGAAGAATAATTCTCTACTGGAATTTTAATACGTTTATTCCCCATCTGCTAGTACAGTTAGCAGGTGGGGTTTCTTTTTATCTTCTAATTTTTTTAGTATCACAAAACCGCATAATCAAGCCGTTTTTTACTACATATGAGGTTGTGAACAAAAATTTCACGCAAAAAGTGTTGACAAATCATTTTTTAAACTGTATTATTGTACTAGTGAAGTAATACAGTTACTTTTTTCAGGAGGTGTTTTAATGAAGTGGACTTTAGACAAATCAAAACCTTTGTGTCCACAAATCTGTGAACAAGTATGCTTAAAAATCGCACTCGGTGAATTCACACCGGGCGGTAAGATGTTCTCCGTACGCGAAACCGCGCTTTTAGCAGGTGTTAACCCTAACACAGTACAAAAAGCGTTTGAAGTACTCGAGCAGGACGGTATTCTCTACTCTGTTCGTGGCTCAGGATGGTTCGTAAGCGAAGATATAGCGAAAGCAAAAGAAACTCTCGACAACCTTGTTTACGAGAAAACTCAGGCTTATTTTGAGTCATTAATCGCGCTCGGTATGAACTCTGAGCAAATCAAAAATTATGTAAAGGAGTGGGATTATGAGTGAACTATTAAGATGTGAAAATCTCACAAAAAAATATGCAAACACAACCGCGCTCAAGGGTATTAACCTGACTTTAGAAAGCGGTAAAATCGTTGGTCTGCTCGGCCCTAACGGCTCAGGCAAAACAACTTTAATCAAGCTTATCAACGGTCTTCTGACTCCGACTGAAGGTAAGGTTTTAGTAAACGGAAACGCACCTGGCGTTAAAACAAAAGCCGAGGTTGCTTATCTTCCTGACAATTCATACTTAAACTCTTGGATGACAGTTAAGCAGATTGTCGACTACTTCGTTGATTTCTACGCAGATTTCAGAGAAGAGCTCGCTTATGAGATGCTCAAGCGTTTAGGTATCAACCCTGAAATGAAATTGAAAACTCTCTCAAAGGGTAACAAAGAAAAGGTTTGTCTTATCCTTGTAATGAGCAGAAACGCAAAGCTGTACGTACTCGACGAGCCTATCGCCGGTGTTGACCCTGCAGCTAGAGATTACGTTATCTCAACTATCATCAACAACTATAATCAGGACGCAACTGTACTTATTTCCACTCACCTTATTTCAGATATCGAGCAGATTTTAGACGAAGCAATTTTTATTCAGAATGGCGAAATCTTACTGCACAAAACCATCGACGACATCAGAGAAGAACACAATAAGAGTGTCGATGAACTGTTCAGGGAGGTGTTCAAATGGTAAAGAAACTTTTCAAACACGAAATCAAAGCGTACGCACGAGTTATCGTACCAATGCACTTATTACTCATCGGTATCGCTTTAATGTGCAGATTTGTTCAGCTTTTTGAAGCTGAAACAGACGCTTATATGATTGTTTTTAACTCATCACTCGTCGCACTTTGTATTGGTGCTATAGTGTGTTCTATACTCACAATTGTTTTCGGTGTAAGACGATTCTACCAGAATATGTTCTCAAGTGAAGGTTACCTCACGCTCACTTTACCTGTAACTACAAATCAGCATCTTTTTGTTAAGACAGCAGTTGCTGTACTCTCACAGATTGCAAGTATTGTGATGATATTAATCGCAGGTTGCTGTGCATCTTTAGGCGATGTATGTATCGAAGTCATCAAGGTTGTAGTTTACTACATCAAACATCTCTTTGCACAGTGCGGTGTACACGCAGGTTTATTCATCGGCGAGTTTATTCTCACTATTATTTTCAGCCTTGTTTCTTCATATATGGTATTCTACGCTTGTATCGCTCTCGGTCAGCGTGCTAAGAAAAACCGTATCGGTGTTTCGGTTGGTGTATTCTTTATCTACTATATGATGGTTCAGGCAATCAGCACAATGTTTACTATTGTTATCACAGTATTCTACGAACAGCTTCATCTTGAACAGCTCATTGAATATCTGCTGAAGCATCAGATTTTTGCATATCATATGCTATTTATAACAGATTTTATCCTCTCAGCTATTATCATTACAATCGGCTATTCTATCACAAAACGTACTATTGATAGAAAGCTCAATCTCGAATAAGGAGGGACAGATATGAAAAAAATATTTAAAATTTCAGCACTCATTTTAGCTGTAGTTGTGATGTGTCTGTCTTTTTCGGGATGCGCAGAGCTTGACGATATGCGTGAAGCACACGCAACATGGACAGAAGAAGGCAATACAGAATCTATAAATTACAATGGTGAAGTTTACAAATTGCTCGAAGATGCCGGAAGTATCTACCCTGCTTTTACAAGCTCAAGCAGGTGCGACGTATACGTTACTGAACCAGACGTACCGGTGCTCTTATCTCAGGACCTTTCGGTTAATCTACAGCTCAGTAAGGACAAAAACTTCATTTACGGCTATATGTACGACGCATACGATTTTGAATACAACACATCTAGTCCGTTATTCTTTGCGAAGGAATATTATGGTGGCGCAGGCAGAGAAGTTCTCTACTGCAAGGAATCAATCTACGATGAAGTAAGTAAAAATATAGCAGACGGCGTGGAATTTACAACTTATGGTTATGAATACTGGAAGTTTAACGAAGAAACTTTAGAGGATGAACACATCTGCTGCACTTTAACAGAAGAAGAAGCAAAGCTCATCGATAAAGTTTTATCACAAAAACCTGAAGAGATGGTAAATTCATCAGATTACTTTATCGCTAGTATAGAAAAAATCAGCGATGACGGATACTTCGCAACATACGGTTTCGATGTATATATAAACAACAAAGGTAATTACGAACTTTCTAAGTACTCTGACGCTTTAGATTTATACTATATTTACGAGGTCCCAAGCGATTTGAAAGACGAATTCGGCAAAATCTTCAAAGGCGCAGAAGATGAGTTCAAAAGCTCAATGCAATACATAGATATCGAATATTAAACAAGAGGCACTCATCAGACGATGAGTGCCTTTTTAGTTATATCTATCTCTGGTTGTTTTCTTAAAAGAAACTCTAGCTCCTCTCAAATAAATCAGCAGAAAATTTGTAAACCTCACATAAATTCAAACACTATTTAGATTATTACGCACATCTGCTTTCTGA
>JAFOED010000038.1 GCA_017380355.1 Ruminococcus sp.
ACCTCTTTTTCACAGCTTTTTAAATTGCAGAAAAGATATTCATACGAAAAAGCATCACACTCAACTTTAAGTGTAAAAGAGCTTTTGCGTAAAACCGACGAATCAAAATGTGAAAATGCTTTTATACACAATGTGTAGGTTTTCTTTTCATTGATTGTATCCACACACTCATCACTCAGCATTTCTATTATCTCGTAACATTGAGTATTTTCTTTAGCAGTAAAGTCAGTAACAAAACAAAGTATTTTATCGTCAACACTGAGCTTTACGTCATTTCCTTTTACCACTTTTACTATATTCATCGTACTACCTCCTCGCACACACAAAACGACATCTGTACGTGTACATCTCTGTACACGCACATTGCGTCGTCACAAAAAGCAACAGGCAGGATTTTTATATCACTGCACACAGATGCTGTGTCGTTTTCTTTAATCGCACGAGTGAGCTCGTTTGACAGCGTAACAAGTCCCTGACCACCGACGTCTTTTCTTGCAAAAATTCTGAATTTCAGCGTTAAGTCATACATACTGCCTTTTAAATTCTCACCCGCATAATCGCCTAAAAAGGAAGTTCCGACTTTACTGTCAAGCTGTGACACAGCGATAAGATAGTCATCTGTAAGCTCATAAGACGGTGCCGAAGAATAGCCTTTTATAAAGCAGATATTCTTTAAAGCCTCGTCTTTTTTTACCTTACGCACAAACTCGTCAATACTGTTTTCAATCAGTTTCATAGTCATCCCGCCTTTGCTCGTTATACTCTCTGAGCACCGCCCACACGTATAAAACCTTGTTCATAAACACAAAGTTCTGTGTGCTGTGCACAACATAAGTCTTGTCAAAAGAGCTGATCACAGTCCCCACTTTAAGCGGATGAACACCGTGACCTATGTATAAAAAGTAGTTTTTGTTATACATACCGCCCACATCGATATACTCGTTTACTTGATAGTGTCTTCGAAGTGGCTGAATAAACGCTTTAGTCTTTGTATCTTTTTCGCCTTTGATAAAAACATCGGTGCCGTAGGTATCTATCATATTTTTGACACTGGTGTAAAAACTCATACACTCACCCTCATAAATCCCGAAAAGCCGAAATCCACTAAATCGGACACTTCGTCTTTCTGGATTTGCCACAACTGTGAAGCGTTCTCTATCATATCAGAGCTTTCACTAATCTGTACGTCACCGGCTTTTATGCTGTGTGCGTGTGCACTTTTACACAGCGAATACTTATAGTATGCAAAAGTAGCACACGCATATGACAAACGATTTTTTTCGTCTTGTGTCAAATCTTCTTTTCTTAAGTTCTTCTCAAAGTATTTTATGCAGTCAAGTATGATAAAAACCCACTTAGAAATTTCTTCTTGCTCGAGGCCTGACACCAGAGCAAATCTGTCCAGAACATCTTTTAAACTCAAGGTGTCACCTCCTATTAGTATGTAAGCTTAACTGATGCGTCGTTGAAAATCTTCGCAAAACCTGCAGTACATGTGACAGCAGCACGCTCGAGCTGTCTGTCGATGAGCTTGTCGTAATCTGTGACTACGTCTCCAGCCTTTACCATCTCGAGAGCACAGTTCTTGTCCATACCGATGATAAGGTCGCCGCTGATTGCGTCAGTATGTAAGAGCTTTGCGCCGAGTGGTGTAACCATAGTGCCCTTCTTAATGAATGAAGAGTTTGCGTTGTCTTTCATCTCACTCATAGAGAGAATCTTCTTCATAGCGTTTGTAGGAGCTAAAATAGTGTTGAGCTCATACGGAGAAAGCTGTGCCCATAATGTCACAAGGTCATCGTATGAGATTTCGCCACTAGCGCTGCTACCTACTGAAATACACGCGTTAGAATTACCATCGCCGTTTAAGATTGTGTCAACAGCGTCTTTTAACTGTGCACGAGCGATGTACGCACCAATCTGGTTAAGAGTTACTGTGAAGAGGTCGAGTCGCTGGAAACGGAGTGCTTCGTATGATGACACGAGCATTCTGCCTCGCTTATGGAGTTTCACGAGATTTTCGTTTGTCTTAACGACAGTCTGCGGAATAAACGCTCCCTCGTTTACAACCTTAAGCTCCTTATCCTTTTCGCTCATATTAGAGCTGATGCTTCTGTAGTCCATACCATCAATATTTGTGACAGTTGCGACTACATCCTTTAAGATGTTTGCCTTTTCCATACCCTGCTTTACAGCACGTGATACGTACTCCGGAAAAAGTGCCGCTGAGTTTGAACACTGGAAGAACTTCTCCACAGTGTCTGAACCTTCGCCTGACACCTTGATGTCAAAACGCTTGAGCTGACGAGAAAAAGCGTCTAAGTTTTCGATTTCTGTACCCACATAGTTGCTGGATGGGTCTAAACTTTCGAGCACGTCAGTTAAGCTCTTACCCTTTGACTGATACATACCCTTTTCAAGATTAATCTTTTCAAATAATTCCATTATTCATCTTCCTTTCAAATTAAAGAATAAAGCCGACGATGTTTTCTTCAACGCTGACTACTAAATACTCTCTGCCTGATGTTGCATTCTTAACTGAGTTGTTCTTTGATGCAGCGATTTTGCAGTAACCAGGTGTGAATGTGTCCTGTGTCGGCATCTCGATGTAGCCTGAAAGCTGAACAGCAGCGTAGCCGTTTCTGACGTTTACTGCAACGCCTACCATATTGTCTGAGTCAGCACAAGCAGAAACTGTGTGTGAACCTGCCATCTTAACAGGTGTGCCCATTGTTACGTTTGTGTCCTCCACCATGAAAGTCACAACGTTTTCGTTATATCCAGAAAAATTTACGTTCATATTTATTCCTCCCGTTAAATTGTAAATTGAAAGTTCTCATAACTTTTGTTTTCTTTATCCTTTGAATCTCTGATCATAAGCTGAGGTTCATCTTCTCTGTCGCACTTTTTTGAGTACGCCTCTTTAAGCTCTAAAAGCTCGCTTACGGAAAGCTTCTTCACGATACCCTTTAAAGTGTCCATCGCTACTCCCTCAAGCTGAGCGCTCATCTTAGACAGCGTTTCGCTTTTTAGGGTTTCTTTGTAGTACATTCCGTCTTTTGCGAGTGATTTAAGCTCATTTATATACTCATAAAGTGCCTTTGTTTCACAGCTTTTAAGCGTAAGCTCTTCGCCGTTTTCAACCTTTTTCAAAAGGTTGTTCATATTTTTCAACTCCTTTTTTGTGTCTGAAAAAGCCTTGATAACTCCTGCGTTTTTCTGTGCAGGAATCGCAACAAAGCTGAACTCGTACGCATCAAACACGTCACACAGCTCACCGTAACACAATGTGTTGTTGTATGTACTGCCCTTTGTGTGATTGCACGAAAGCGAGTTAATGTCACCCTTGCACACAGAACATCTTGTTTTTCTGACAGCACAGCCGACGCTGACTTCCTTTAAAATTCCTGATTCAAGCGACAGAATAAGGTCGCTGTTTTTCTCGCTTTTAGGAAGATACGCACGAGCGACTAAGCGATAGTAATCTTCGCCTGTTTTAGTTTTCTTGCCCTCGATTTTTTCGACTTTACACGAAAAAATTCGTGCTGTCTGGTTTTTAGATTTCGCCTCGTGGTCGAAAATCCCCGTCTTACCGACAAAGAGTTTTTCGAGTTCATAAAGCGACTCCACGGTAAATCTCTCGAAATCCCTGTCGATGTCGTTATCACACAAAACAACAGAAAACGCGTAGATTTCGTCTTTTGTAAATTCTCGTTTTGTGTACGTGTTGATAAGCTCTAGTTCGTTATCGCTTACAAATTCATCTTTGCTTTTTATTACTACTCCTGTTTTCAACGCTACACCTCCCCGATTTCTCTTTCAATCTGCATCGCTTTTGCGTTATCAAGACGAGCAGATGCTAGCTGTGTTTCATCCTGAAGATTGATATTGCTCCACATAATTTCAAAGCTGTCACCAAATCCGTTTGACCTTAAAAAATACCTGCAGATTTTTCTGATAACAGGATTTAAAATCGTGCGATAGTACTCAAGCTCCGAGGTTAAAATATCCGCCTGCTGAGCACTCATACGCTCGGTTGAGCTCCACGAAAGACCTAGCAAAAACGGAGGTATGCTGAGCTTTGCGACAATCTGCTCGAGAATGTGTCTGATTTCGACGTCACACGAAAGCACCTGATTATCCGCACCGATAACTTTAACGGAAACGTCACCGACACTCACAAAGTCACAGACGTTTGTTTTATCGCGCATAGCCTTGCTCCACTCTCTGGCGATTTCCTGAGCTCGGTGTTTTGTGCTTACAGTACCTTTGTCATCAGGTTTGTAGTTAATCGCAAAACGCACGTTACCTACTCTCTCAAAATTCACGCCTATAGTGTTAAAAATCTTTAAGAGTATAGAGCTGACAAACGGTAAACCCTTGAGCACCGACTCTCCGTAGAGCATATCAGGCTCGGGGTTTAATGTGCTCACACAAATAAGCTCGGGTCTTTTCACCCTTCTTTTTGTGCCGTCTTCATTTTTAACATACATATCGCACAGAAGCGGATTTTTGGAACGCTTAAGTTCCACGCTTTTAAGTGACGCGTTATAAAGCGCTCGGATTTTCGAGTTTTTACTGCTTACAACAATCTCAGAAACGGAAGTACCATATGTCAGAAGTTCATCGAGATGCACGTATAAAAACTGCATAAAGCCAACACCCGTGCGGTTTACCTGCACGTATTTTAAGAAATCATCCATCGCTTTCTGAGCGTTTTTATCACTGCATTTAATCTCGAAAGTGCCAACCAGACGTACAAGCTTGTTGATAGCTGCGTCAATCACAGGCACCGCTTCTCTGAGCGTTTTATAAAGTTCAAACTGTGTTCTGTTTAACGGGGAGTATCCATCAAGTGCGTAAAACGGATGCTGAAAGCTACTTTGCCTGCTTGTCTGCACAACACATTCGTTATCTACGCCCTTGTCTCTTTTTGATAGTAATTTCAATATGTTGCCTCCCTAATTTAATATCTGTTTATTGCAACAGCCACATCGTCGTCGCTGTCAACAAAATCCAGTGCTGATACAAAATATCTGATGTCATCCATCGCGTGGTCATCTTTTTTTATTACAGAGTCGCCACTGCTGTTTTCGTTATACCTGTACAGCGAAAACTCACGCTTGCTGTCCTCACAGTTTTTGCAGATTCTTACGCGCTTTTCTTTTAAGGCACTGCTTACACGACGGATACCGTCAATCACGTTGTTGTCTGCTGATATTACTGTGAAGTCAGTGTGTCTTCTTAACACTTCGATAAACGAAGCCGCCGACGGATCTACAATAACAAAGCTTAGTTTTCTGTCACCAACAAGCTCTAAAAGAGCTTTGTAGTGTTCATAATCCGTTCGCTGGAATCCACGCTTTTTAGAGTCAAAATAATACTCGTCAATCCTGTACCACACCTCGTTTTGCTTGCCCCACAGACCAAACGACGATGGGTTTACGGTGCCGTAGTCACACGATACAGCGTACTGTGAAAAATAGCCGTCTGGCACGTCACAGAACGCTTCCTCGCTATCCATAAACGGATACACAGCACCGCTTACGGCAACCCACTCACCCTTAACAAAGCGTTTGTAAAAAGCACCTGAATAAAGTTTTTTATAGCGCTCTATCATCGCCTTTGAAAGTGACGGGTTATCGTGCATATCAAAGTGGATATAAAGCGTGTTTTTGTCTTTTGCTTTCTTTATCCACTCGTTGTAGAACCAGTGCGACGGATACTCAGGGTTGCAGTTAAAAAAGAACTTCGAACCGTGCACCGAACATCTGCCTAACGCCTGCTCGACAAAAGACCTCGGCATCAGCGCAACCTCGTCCAGAAGAACTCCACTTAGCGTCACACCCTGGATAAGCGACGCCGCACCCTCGTCTTTTCCGCCGAAAAGATAAAACCTGTTTGTCCTGTTCTGAAAAGTAAGCTCAACTAGGTTCTGTGATTTCGTTTCTTTAACCTCAAAGCCTAATTCTCTTAACGTGGAAAGAAGCGGTACAACAAGATTTCTGTTAAGAGACTTTATCGTTTTACCACACATCGCAAACGACGAATCGTTGAAGTTTTTGAAAGCCCACAACACAAACGACAGCGACAGACAGAATGTTTTTCCTGAACGGATTGCTCCGTCACAGATAATTCCGTCTTTGTCTTTGTATTTAGATCCATCACACCAGAAAGTAAGCGCAATAAGCTGCTTTTTAGAAAATGTCCTGAACGTCATTTTCATCACCATCGCTTAAGTTCATCGCACCGAAATTCAACGCATCAAAAAGGCTTGACTGCGAATCTTTTTCGTCTTTTAACTGTAAAAGCATCGTAAGCGCTTTTGCTCTGTCAAAAAACTTGATTTCCATCGCTCCGTCTTTACCTTTTTTGATTTCGCTGACATTAAACAAGTCTAAATTTTCAATTGTCTTTTTTGACGGACTGTCCATATAAAGCAAGCTCACAGCGTCTGTTATTTTTGAGAATGCGAGTTTTTCAAAACCTGCAGGCACAACGCTTTTAAAAGCGCTTGTGCGGGCTTTTGATAACTTTTCAATCTCCTTTACTATTTCTGACCTTGATAAGAGCTGACAGCCTTTTTCATACGGATTTTTTGTATATCCCGCGTATATTGCCGACTGCTCTGTGCCGCACGCGTTTGAGTAGTACACACAAAACAGCTTTTCGCGTCGGGATAGTCCGTTTTTGTTGTTATTCAAAATATCTCTCCTTTCACTTGTCCTACACTTAACCTGAAAAAACGGAAAAAATTGCATACTTTTATGCAACTTTTGAAAAATTTCTTAAAAATTTCTATATTTTCTTAATTTTTGGCAATGATAATGCTGAAAAATCTCACTCAAAAAGGACGGATGATATGCTAAGTAGCGATTTTGCGCATAATAAAAAAACGCTCGAAAAAGCCTTAAACAGCGACAACTGTTTTGACATAATCGAGCGATGTATAACACTTAATGGTCATGACGCCGTGATGTTTTACATCGACGGCTTTGTAAAAGACGATACTTTAGAACATGTTCTGGAGTTTTTTTATCAGAACACAAATGACGAAAACTTAAAAGACGCACGCACCTATGCGTCGTACTGCGTGCCGTATGTCGAAGTCGACGTACTAGAAAACGTTGACGAAATCGTTAAGAATGTTCTGTCTGGTATTTCGTGCCTTATGGTCGATGGTTTTTCTCAATGCGTTATGCTTGATATGCGTACCTATCCACAGCGAGCTACATCACAGCCACAGGATGACAAGGTGCTTCGCGGTTCAAAAGACGGCTTTGTAGAGACGCTTATATTCAACTGCGCTCTTATAAGACGAAGAATACGAGACCCACATTTTACTACTACCGCAGTATGTGCAGGTAACAGCTCACAGACCGACATCGTAATCTGTTATATGGACAATCTCGTCGACGAAAAACTACTCAATACTATTAAACAGAAGATTCAGAGTCTAGATATTAAGGACTTGTCGATGAACCAACAAAGTTTAATAGAAGCACTTTATCCGCACAAATGGTACAACCCTTTCCCGAAAGTAAAGTACACCGAACGACCTGACGTTGCATCTGCGGTCTGTCTTAAAGGAAATATAGTAATCTTAGTTGACAACTCTCCCTCAGCACTGCTTTTGCCGACCTCGATTTTCGAAGTAATGGAAGAAGCCTACGACTACTATTTTCCACCGATTACGGGTACGTACATCCGAATAGCACGATATATAATCACTCTTACTTCGGTTTTTCTGACCCCTTTGTGGCTTTTGTGCGTGCAAAACCCCGAGCTTGTACCACAACAACTAAAATTCATCATCCCCGATATGTCCTCGCTTAATATTCCGATATTCTTACAGCTCATACTGATAGAAATCGGTATCGACGGTCTACGACTAGCAGCTTTAAACACCCCTGACACGCTCTCGACGTCGCTTAGTATCGTCGGAGCTCTCGCGTTTTCACAGTTTGCGATTGACTCGGGATGGTTTACGATGGAAGTTATCCTTTATATGGCGTTTGTCACCATCGCGAACTACTCTCAGCCGTCCTACGAGCTAGGATACTGTCTTAAATTCCTACGAGTCATCCTTCTTGTACTAACCAGAATATTCAATATCTGGGGATTTATTTTAGGAAACGTACTGAATCTGTTTTTGTTGTTCACAAACAAAACTTTGTCAGGCAAGAGCTATATGTATCCGCTGTTTCCTCTTAATCCTCGTGAACTGCTCCTTAAAATCACACGTATCAGACCTAAATCTAAAAGAACAGATTAACACACAAAACAGAAAACACAATAGCCGTAAAATCCGCCATAAGAGACGCAAAAAGCGTGTGGCGGATTTTTGTTTTCTTGATTGCTGAGAAGTACACAGTTATCGCGTAAAATGTAGTCTCTGTCGCTCCTGCAATTACACACGCACACCGTGACACAAAACTGTCAGGTCCGTTATCTTTGAGCGTTTGTGTCAGTAGCGCCGTTGAGCCGCCACCCGACACGGGTCTTAAAAGTGCCAACGGCAAAAGCTCTTTCGGAAATCCAAGAAACTGAGTCACGGGTGATACAAAATCGCACAGCATATCAAGTGCACCGCTTGATTTCAGCATTTCGACCGACACGATAAGTCCGATTAGCGTCGGCGCTATGTTGTACATAGTTTTTATTCCGTCTTTAGCACCGTTTACGAAAACGTCGAAAACCTTAACCTTTTTTATTAGTCCGTATACGATTATCAGCGCGAACACGCACGGCATTATGTAATTCATATCCTCTTACCTCGGCACATTGTTTTCGCAAAAAACAGCCCCACAAAAAGTGCTACCACAGACGTTATCCACACACAGAAAATAATATCAAAAGGTGTTTTGCACCCGTACGACGAACGCAAAACCGCAACAGTAGTCGGCAAAAGCTGAAGTGATGCTGTATTCATTACAACAAACGTCACCATATCGTCGCTTACCTCATCCTCTCCGAGTCCTACGTTCATCTCTTTCATCGCGTTTATTCCGAGCGGTGTCGCGGCGTTTCCAAGTCCTAATAGATTTGCGCTTATATTCATACATATATACGAAAAGGCTTTTTCGTTTTTGTGAGCATCTTTAAAAAGCAATCGTAACAATGGAGCAAAAAGCATACTTACCTTCTCTGTGAGCTTACTTTCCCTTGCAACCTCCATAACACCCGACCACAGACACATCATACCACTCATCATAAACAAAAGCTCGACCGCACTCGACGCACCGTCCATCATAGATTGCGACAGCACCTCTCCACTTCCTGTAAAAAAAGAACAAATTATACTGACAACTACCATAAATACAAAAATATACGACAGCAAATTGTTACCACCTTTTGCCAAATTGAACATTTTCTATAAAAAACATACTTTTTTTGACAATCTTTTATTGACATACCAAAAGTGTGTTGATATACTTAAATTAACTTATTGAAGAAAGGAATGACTCCTTTATGAAACCTGCTGGTTTTATCTTAAAAATCGACCAATTAGGACGTATCGTAATCCCGAAACCTATCCGCAAAAAGTACGACCTTGAGCTCGGCGACAGTCTGGAGCTTTTCAGCGAAGCTGACGGCATCCTGATGAAGAAATACTGTATGAGCTGCGCGTTCTGCGGTAACGACGACAACCTTGTTAAATTCAAGGACAAGACTATCTGCGAAGACTGTATGAACGAGATTAAGAACATCTGATTTACCTGTTCATTTAAGTATATAAACGGATTTTTAAAATATTCTAAACGGGGGTTAATTATGAAAAGAACTGACAAAAAGAACTACTATCTTGATATTGCTGAAACCGTTCTTGAACGTGGCACTTGTCTTAGACGAAACTTCGGTGCAATCATCGTGAAAAACGACCAGATTGTCTCCACTGGTTACGTAGGTGCTCCACGTGGCAGAAAAAACTGCATCGATATGGGCGTATGCGTCAGAGAACAGAACAACATCCCACGTGGCGAGCGTTACGAGCTTTGCCGTTCTGTACACGCTGAAGCTAACGCTATCATCCACGCTTCACGTGACGCTATGCTCGGCGCTACCCTCTACCTCGTTGGTAAAGACGCTAAAACCGGTGAGTATGTTGAGAACGCATGTGCGTGCTCTATGTGCAAGCGTATGATCATCAA
>JAFOED010000006.1 GCA_017380355.1 Ruminococcus sp.
GAGACGGAAGTCTTATAGCTACTGTGGAAAGACCTGCACTCACCTCGTCAGGAATGACGTCTGACTTTTTCATAATCATCGTGAGTGGACCAGGCCAGAATTTTTCTGCTAAAGCACGCGCAGTCTGTGGGAATTCTTTCACAAGATTAAAACGACTGATGTCATCAACACAAGAGATATGGACAATAAGCGGATTATCCATCGGTCTGCCTTTTGCTTTAAAAATCTTGCTCACCGCTTCGCCGTTTAGTGCATCAGCCGCTAAACCGTAAACAGTTTCTGTAGGCATAGCGACAACACCACCGTTTTTTAGTATCTCGGCAGCTGTTTTTAAGTCATTCTTTTTGTCGCTTAATAAAAGTGTATTCATAAATTAATTTTCCATGCTTTCTTTTAACTGCTGTGCTCTTTGTGCTGTGATAAGAGCTTCTACAACCTCGTCAAGGTTGCCGTTTAATATATCGTCGAGCTTGTAAAGAGTAAGCCCGATTCTGTGATCAGTAAGTCGACTCTGAGGGAAGTTGTAAGTACGGATTTTTTCACTTCTGTCACCCGAACCAACCTGTGACTTTCTGTCCTGTGCAATTTCAGCGTGCTGTTTGTCCTGCTCGACTTTCAAAAGTCGGCTTTTTAAAACTTTCAGCGCTTTATCTTTATTCTTATACTGGCTTCGCTCGTCCTGACACTCTACTACCATACCTGTCGGCAGGTGAGTAACTCTTATAGCGGATGAAGTTTTGTTGATGTGCTGACCACCTGCACCTGATGAGCGAAAGGTGTCAATCTGTAAATCAGCAGGGTTGATGTCAACTTCTACGTCATCAGCTTCAGGAAGTACAGCTACTGTCGCAGCTGACGTGTGGATTCTTCCACCACTTTCAGTCTGTGGAACACGCTGGACTCGGTGTGTACCTGACTCATACTTAAAGCGAGAGTACGCACCATCACCGTTAATCATAAATGATATTTCTTTATATCCGCCGAGCTCGGTTTCGTTAGCGTTTAAAACCTCTACCGAAAAGCCTCGTTTTTCAGCGTACATAGTGTACATTCTGAAGAGATCACTTGCAAAGAGAGATGACTCTTCGCCACCTGTACCACCGCGGATTTCAACGATAACGTTTCGCTCGTCGTTAGGGTCTTTTGGTAAAAGTAAAATTTTAAGCTCTTCTTCAAATTTTACGATATTCTCTTTATTCTCAGCAAGTTCAGCCTGTGCGAGAGCTTTCATCTCGTCGTCGAGTCCGGTTTCGTCTAAAAGTGACAGAGCTTCTTCGATAGCGTTCTTCGCAGCTTTGTACTCGCGGTACTTCTCGACAATCGGAGTGATTGAAGAAAGCTCCTTATTAACCTCACGAAAAACAACAGGATCAGCCGCTACGTCAGGCTCGTACATTCTCTTGCTAAGTTCTTCAAATCTTTTTTCAAAAATCTCAAGTTTATCAAACATAGTTTTTCCTCTTATTCAGTATCTTCACGAATGATTTTTCTGATGCTTTTTTCGACATTTTTTCTAGGCACCATAACTTCGTGCGAGCATTTAGTACACTTGATCTTGAAATCCATTCCGATTCTTGTGACTAAAAACTCGTTACATCCGCACGGATGCGGTTTTTTCAGTATTAATCTGTCGTTTACTCGTACGTCCATATTAACCGCCTGATTCCATATTTATACATAATATATATTAACACAAAGCGTTAAAAATAGCAAGGCGGCACACAAGTGTGTACCGCCATAAATTAATCTACAATGTATTCTCTGAGTCTGCCGTAAGTCGCTTCGTCAATAATAGCTTCCACTTCTACACCATTCTCTGTGTATTCTTCTTTATTTACTGTAGAAGTTGTGCGAAGTGATGCAGCTAAACCCGCCTTATCAAATGGGAACAAAAGCTTCACACATTTTACTCTTC
This sequence comes from Ruminococcus sp., assembly GCA_017380355.1. Taxonomy (GTDB): domain Bacteria; phylum Bacillota; class Clostridia; order Oscillospirales; family Acutalibacteraceae; genus Ruminococcoides. Next base: position 1,916 of record JAFOED010000006.1, read on the forward strand.
GTGGGAGATTATCCTCAACCGCTTTTAACAGCTCGTCGATACCCACACCGTGCTTTGCGCTGATTTTCACAGCGTCTGTGATTCGCATAATATCCATCTCATCATCTAACAAATCGCACTTGTTAAGCACAGGGATAATAGGCGTATCTACACAGCCTAAGTCAACGAGCAACTTCTGTGTTACGTCGAGATGCAGTGACGCTTCGTCGGAGCTTGCGTCACAGACGTTTAAGATAATATCAGCAAGGGCTGCTTCCTCTAAAGTAGACTTAAACGCTTCGACGAGGTGATGAGGTAATCGTCTGACTAAACCTACCGTGTCAATCATCATAACAGAAACGCCGTTAGGGAGTTTTAAAGCACGCGAAGTCGGGTCGAGTGTCGCAAAAAGCTTGTCCTGTGCGAGCACTCCTGCCTGTGTCAGAAAGTTCATCAGCGTCGATTTTCCTGCGTTTGTGTAACCAACTATAGCGACAGTTATAACGTTGTCTTTCTTTCGTCTGCGTCTTAACTGTTCGCGGTGCTGTTCGACCTCTTTAAGCTGTGCTTTTAAAGTCTCCATTCTGCGTCTAATATGACGTTTATCTGTCTCAAGCTTTGTTTCACCAGGACCACGAGTACCGATACCACCGCCCAGACGGGACATCTCGATACCTTTACCCGTAAGTCGAGGGAGCATATATTTAAGCTGTGCAAGTTCAACCTGAAGTTTACCCTCTTTTGACTTAGCTCGCTGTGCGAAAATATCTAAGATAAGCATCGTACGGTCGATTGTACGAGTGTCAGTCTGAGTTTCGATGTTTCTAATCTGTACAGGAGACAGCTCTAAATCGAAAATAAGCAAATCGATTTCGTGTATTTCACACGCTTCTTTTATCTCAATCAGCTTACCGCTACCGACACAAGTGCCAGGTTCTAAGTGGCTTAACTTCTGCTCGATACTGAGTACAGGGTCTGCACCCGCACTTTTTGCAAGCTCAAAAAGTTCTGAAAGTGATGACTGCGCATCAAAGTCACCCGTATCAACGCTCACGAGCAGTGCTCTGGTCGGTTTTATTTCTAAATTGTTTTCCATAATTCTCTCCATATGTTGAGTCAATCTTATATGCCCCTAGTATAGCCCAAGTCGCACATTTTGTAAACATTTTAACTCAATTTACTGTTCATATATTTAACATAAATTATACTTTTATTTTTGACAAATATGTAGTATAATGATATTTGGTGAATTTTAGCCGCTGATAACACACTAAAATCGCGGCAAAAAGAGGTTTATTATGGATAAGAAAAGAATAGTTGTGAAAGTCGGCACATCGACACTCACATACGAAAACGGCAAGATAAATTTACGCAGAGTCGACACCTTAAGCAAGGTGCTCTCTGATTTAAGAAACAGCGGTCACGACATCGTACTCGTATCATCAGGTGCTATCGGTGTAGGCGTAGGTAAGCTCGGACTCGAGCAAAGACCAAGCTCAACCCGAGAGAAGCAGGCGCTAGCAGCTGTTGGTCAGTGCGAGCTGATGTTTATGTACGATAAGTTCTTCTCTGAGTACAACAACACTGTCGCACAGGTACTGCTCACTAAGTTCTCCGTTGACAACGACCACAAAAAAGAAAACGTTTTAAATACATTCAACACTCTGCTTTCTATGGGCATCATCCCGATTGTCAACGAAAACGACACTGTTGCTATCGATGAGCTCGAAGGCAACAACTTCGGCGACAACGATATGCTTTCTGCTATCGTATCAACACTTGTAAATGCAGACACTCTCGTTATCCTCACCGACATCGACGGACTCTACACAGACAACCCACGCATAAACAAAGATGCAGTACATATCGACGTTGTAGAAGAAATCACAGACGAGATTATGCATATGGCTAACGGCTCTGGCTCAAACAGAGGCACAGGCGGTATGGCGACAAAGCTCAAAGCTGCAAAGTACGTTACCGATGCTCATATCGACTGCGTTGTTGTAAACGGCGACAACCCGGAAGTTTTATACGAAATTTTTGAAGACGGCAAACAGGTCGGTACTCTCTTCAAAGGATAAGGTGATTTTATGTTAAGCGTAAAAGAATTAGGAATAAATGCAAAAAAAGCGTCGAGAGCTCTCCTTACAGCTAAGAAAGAGAAAAACGACGCACTTAAGAATATAGCTGATGCTTTAGTGAAAAACAGCGAAGCTATTATTAAAGCTAACGATATTGATATTAAAAACGGTAAAGAAAACGGTCTAACTGACGCTATGCTCGACCGATTAAGACTAAACGTTGAGCGAATCGAAGGTATTGCAAATGGCGTCAGAGAAATTATCGCTATGCCTGACCCAGTCGGAAAAGTTCTGTCAGGTAATACTCTTTCAAACGGACTTGAAATCACAAAAGTTACTGTTCCTTTAGGTGTTATCGGCATTATCTTCGAGTCTCGTCCTAACGTTACTGCTGACGCAGCTGCTCTATGTCTGAAAGCAGGCAACTGTGTTATTCTTCGAGGCGGTAAAGAAGCTATAAACTCTAACAAAGCAATTGTTGAGATTATGCGTGAAGCTATTTTCGAAGCAGGTCTGCCTAAAGACTGCATCAACCTTATAGAGGACACAACACGTCAGAGCTCAATCGAACTTATGGGACTTACTGACTACCTCGACGTACTTATTCCACGTGGTGGTGCGGGTCTTATCCGCGCTGTCGTTGAGAACGCTAAAGTTCCTGTAATCGAAACAGGTGTCGGCAACTGTCACGCTTACGTTGACGAAAGTGCCGATATCGAAATGGCTAAAGAGATTATTTTTAACGCAAAGACATCAAGAGTTTCTGTATGCAACGCGTTAGAAACAATGCTTATAAACGAAAAAATAGCAGACAAAGCTTTACCTGCTATATACGACGCACTCAAAGAGAAAAACGTAGAAATCCGCGGATGCGAGAAAACACGCGCTATTTTACCACAGTGTAAAGAAGTAAGTGTCGAAGACTACGCAACAGAATTTTTAGACTACATCTTAGCGGTTAAAGTCGTAAAAGATATTGACGAAGCGATTGAGCATATCTCTAAATACTCAAGCGGTCACTCAGAAGTTATCATCACCGAAAACTATAAAAACGCAGAAAAATTCTTAAACGAAATCGACTCATCTGCTGTTTATGTAAACGCATCAACCCGCTTTACCGACGGCGGTCAGTTCGGTTTAGGTGCTGAAATCGGAATTTCTACACAGAAGCTCCACGCTCGCGGTCCGATGGGGCTGGAAAACTTAGTCAGCACTAAGTTTATTATCCGTGGCGACGGTCACGTCAGAGTATAGTGTAGAGCAACGCAAGAATAAGCGTCGAATCTGCCTTTTCGCTGATAAGCAATACGATTAAAATCAGGATGAGGCTTTTCTCCTTGTCTCGCATAAGAACGTCGAGAAAATTACCACTCTGTTTATCTTCCTGAATTGCTATTTTTGATTCTTCACTCATTTCAGGCTTTTTTTCATTCACTACAGGAGGAGCTTTCTTCGGTTGTGCGTTTGAATACATCTGGTTAAAGCGTCTAAGCGCATCGCTTTGCATATTATCAGCCATAGAATCCTCCTAGAATATAGAATCGAGAATTTTCATATCCTTTAAAAGCGGTAAAATCTTCATTATTTTCAGGATTTTTTCCGCTTCTTCGAGCTTTTTCCTACGTTCTATAGATAAAAACGGACGAAGAGCGAAAAGCAGTCTGCTCACATCATCTTCTTTGTTAGCTCCTGATAAAATCGGCATTATTTTTGACACAGCCGACAGCACATCAGGCGACAACATAGATGTGCTTAAAGGGTTTTCATCTGGCTTTGGTTTACTGTCGGTATTATGTACGTTTTTATTAAACGAGTCAGTTAAACCGAGCATTTCCCCGAGCCCTTTTATCTGTTCTAACGCTCGGGGATCACTCATAATTTCGCTTAACTTTGAACTTATGTCGTCCATATTATCCCATTAACTTTTTAATAAGCGCCTGTGCGTACGGAGAATTAAGCACTTTTTTTGACTGCTCGGGGTCAGATAAAATCTCGTTTATTTTTTGTGCCTGATTTTCATCCATATTTTTCAGTACCTGCTGAAAATTCCCCTTTTGCAGTGCATCTTTCACCTGCTTAGAATCCGTATTCAGTTTTTCTGACAACTGATTTATCAACGCGTTTATCTGCTCATTATTAGCCATACATAACACCTCGATAATATACTATGCGGTATATGACTTTTTATGACAGGAGTTTTTATGAGAATACTTGTTGTATCCGATACACACGGAGATTTTTATTCATTTAAAAAAGCTCTGGAAGAGCAAAAAAACGCCGATGTAGTCATCCACTGTGGCGACAACGGCGGTGAGCTTGAAGAGCTTAAAATGTACCATCAAAACAAAGCTTTTTTTGCGGTTAAAGGCAACTGCGATTTAGGCTCTACCCTACCGCTTACTGAAACAATAGTTTTAGAGGGTAAAAAGATTTTTATCACCCACGGTCACGCGTACAATGCTAAAATGACACTCTATAATCTTTGCTGTGCTGCTCGTGAAGAAAAAGCCGACATCGTTGTTTTCGGTCACACTCACAACGCTTTATATGACTACGACGATGGTCTTCATATATTAAACCCTGGTTCTCTACACGGCTATGGCGCATCCTACGCTTACATAGACATCACAGACAAAGGCATTGTTACAAATATTGTTAAATTAAAATAAACATAGATTTTTATTATCCTTTATGATATAATCGAAGAAATGGGGGGTGCTACGGTGGATATTAACAAAACACAAATCGAAGCTGTTTTTTCTAAATATACTGAATCTGACCGTATGCCTCATGCCGTACTGATAGAGGGGTCTACCTCTGACGCTCGCAGATATGCGACTCAGTACTTATCCCGTATCGCTGTGTGTAGCTGTTCTACTCGTCCGTGCGACACCTGTAAAAACTGCACAAAAGCACTCTTAGGCGGTCACTCGGATATATACACCGCAAAAACTGCGGGTAAAACAAACTCGATTAATATTGAGTCCATCCGCGACCTCATCAAAGACGCGAGTATCAAGCCTAACGAGGCTGACACTAAAGTTTTTATTCTTCACGATGTGGACACGAGTATGTCTGAAATTGTACAGAATGCGTTTTTGAAAGTTTTGGAAGAACCGCCACAGCGCACACTTTTTATTCTTACAGCTAAAAGCAGCAGTAGAATGCTGTCTACTATATTATCGCGAGTTCAGGTTATTTCGCTTAAAAACGACGACACCGTCAGCGAAGAGACTCAAGAACTCGCAAAAAACATCGTAGAGGGTATACTCAGTTTATCTGAAGTAAAACTTCTTTACGCTACAAACAAATTAAGCACCAGACCGCTGTTTAAAGAGGTTTTAGGTGTTGTGAGTGAATATTTACGACTCGCTCTTAACATTTCCGTCGGCGCAAAAAGTGACAACGAATACGCTGTCGCTATCGCCAAAAAACTTACTAAATCAAAAATCATCGGCTTGATAGAAATCACATCGAAAGCTATCATCAGAGCCGACCGCAACGTCAATATGAATTTACTTTGTACTTGGCTTTGCGGAGAATACAGGAGGATTTCATGGCTCAGGTAATTGGAGTAAGATTCAAACAGGTCGGCAAAATTTACTATTTTGACCCTGTTGACATACAGTTCACAAGTGGAGAATATGTTATCGTAGAGACTGCTCGAGGAGTAGAGTGTGGTGAGGTTGCTACATCTAACCGCGAAGAAAACGACGAAAACATCGTATTCCCACTTAAAAAAGTTATCAGAAAAGCTACTGAAGAAGACTTAAAGCACTTAAACGAAAATAAGCAGAAAGAAAAAGAAGCGCTTAAAACATGCGAAAAGCTCGTAGCTCAGCACGGTCTTGAGATGAAACTCGTTGATGTTGAATATACTTTCGATAACTCGAAAATTATGTTCTACTTCACAGCAGACGGCAGAGTTGACTTCAGAGCTTTAGTTAAAGACCTCGCGTCAGTTTTCAGAACACGTATTGAACTCAGACAGATTGGAGTCAGAGACGAAGCGAAGATGCTCGGAGGTTTAGGCGTATGCGGTAAACCTTTCTGCTGTTCAAGCTTCTTAGGCGAATTCCAGCCAGTATCCATCAAGATGGCAAAAGAGCAGGGTCTTTCCCTCTCTCCTGTTAAAATTTCGGGTACTTGCGGTCGTCTTATGTGCTGTTTAAAATACGAGCAGGAAGCGTACACCGACTTACTCAAGCGTACTCCTAAAGTAGGCGCTATCGTTAAGACTCCACTCGGCAAGGGTGTTGTAGTTGAAAGTAATCTCCTCTCTCAGACACTCAAAGTCAAGATGGATAACACTCCTGACGAAGCTGCTCCACAGTCATTCAAAGTACGTGAAGTTAAGCTCTTAAAAGACGGTTTCATTAAGGTTAACAAACAGGAACTTGATGAGCTCAAAAATTTGGAATAAAAATATTTTGACAAAATAATTGCAATTTTTATAAAGTGTGCTACAATATACTTGTATCATTTAATAAGGAGGTTTATTTAAATGGCTTATGTAATTGATAAGGATACATGCATCGCTTGTGGTGCTTGTGCAGATCAGTGCCCTTGCGAGGCTATCGCTGAGTGTGATGGTGCTTTCGCTATCGACGCTGACGCTTGTGTTGACTGCGGTGCTTGCGCAGGTCAGTGCCCTGTAGAAGCTATTGCTGAGGGCTAATCTTACTTAATAAAAGAGCTCGTGATTTTATCACGAGCTTTTTTGTTTGCATAAATGTACTTATATGGTATAATGACATAAACAAAAGTTTTGTTTCACAAACCTTTTGATGTCTGAGAGAACATTGAATCATAAAAATTGAAATTTTGTGAGGTGAGAGAATGCTTAAAGAGTTTGAAAAACTTGAACCACTCGGAAACGGTGTTTCTATTATCGTATCGGACAGCTACCACTTTTCGACAGATACTATTTTGCTCGCGAATTTCGCCGACGTAAAATCTTCTGACAAAATCGTTGAGCTCGGTACTGGTTGTGGTACTATGCCACTTTTGTGGACGAGAACAAAAAAATACAGCGAACTCGTAGCTCTTGATATACAAGAAGATGCTGTCGATATGCTCAAGCGCTCTATCACCTATAATATAGAAAATGATAATGACAACTGTGCGTGCATTAAACCTTTGTGTGCTGATTTAAAAGAGCTTAAGGGTGTGCTACCGTTTGGATATTACACCACAGTTGTGTGTAACCCTCCGTATAAACTCAGCGGTTCTGGTATCACAAACGAAGAAAAAGAAAAGCTACTCGCTCGTCACGAGGAAAGCTGTACTTTAGATGACATCTGTGAAGCGGCATCACACCTGCTACAGTTTTCTGGCAGATTCTGTATCTGTCAGCGACCTGAACGACTTACAGATGTTATGGAAAGTATGCGAAAATTCGAAATTGAGCCGAAGCGTCTGCGACTTGTACAACAGCGTTTAAGTAAAGAACCAAAACTGTTCTTACTCGAAGGCAGATACAAGGGTAAGCGTGGCTTTATGCAGGTATTACCAACGCTGTTTATCGAAAACGAACACGGCGATTGGTCAGAAGAAATGAAAGAAATCTACGGATTATATAAAGAGGGTAGAATATGAGTATTCTTTACGTTGTCGGCACTCCTATCGGCAATTTAGGCGATATGTCGCCACGAGCTATAGAGACACTTAACGAAGTCGACTTTATTGCGGCTGAAGACACACGAGTGACCTTGAAACTTTTAAACCACTTCGGTATAAAGAAACCGATGATAAGCTATTTTGAACACAATAAAGAGTTCAAAGGCGAGGTTATATGCGACCGAATCAAGAACGGCGAAAGCTGTGCTATTGTTACCGATGCAGGTATGCCGTGTATATCAGACCCTGGCGAAATGCTTATCAAACAATGTGAAGAAAAAGATATAAAAACTGTTGTTGTACCGGGTCCGAGCGCTGTAATCTCTGCTCTTTGTGTTTCAGGACTAGCAACAGGACGTTTCTGTTTCGAAGGCTTTTTGTCTGTCAACAAAAAGAGTCGTGGTGAACATCTAGAGTCACTGTTATCTGAGAGCCGTACTATGATTTTTTACGAAGCACCACACAAACTACCTAACACTTTGAAAGACCTTTATGACACATTCGGCGACAGAAAACTCTCAATCGCCAGAGAACTGACAAAGCTTCACGAAGAGATTATCCGCACTACCACAAAAGAAGCCTACGAGAAATACTCAGACGGTTCGCTTAAAGGCGAAATAGTACTTATTCTAGAAGGTAAACCACAAAACATAGAAAACGAGTACACCTTAGACGATGCTATCGCTATCTCTAAAAAGCTGATAAGCGAGGGTATGAAACCTACAGACGCTGCAAAAGAAGCCGCAAAAATCACAAAAATCCGCAAAAACGATATATATAAAAATCTTCTTTAAAGGAATTAAAATGACTTACGAACAAGCGCTGGATATTATCCACTCACTCGACAAATTCGGCTCCAGACCGGGGCTTGACAGAATAAAAATGCTCTTTGATATGTTGTCTCCTGACCTATTAAAGCAAAACTTCATCCACGTAGCAGGTACAAACGGAAAGGGCTCTGTGTGCCAGATGATTTCACGTGTACTCACACAAAGCGGTCACAAAACAGGACTTTTCATCTCACCTTACATCACCGACTTCTGTGAACGCATACAGATAAACAACGAAATGGTAAAAAGAGAAGAACTGTGTAACGCTGTAGAGCACCTCTTCCCTATGGTCGAAAAACTTAACGAACAGGGAATTATCATCACTGAATTTGAGTTTCTCACAGCCCTCGCGTTTTATATCTATAAACAAAACAACTGCGATATCATCGTGTGTGAAACAGGTTTGGGCGGTCTGCTCGATTCTACTAACCTTATCGAAAAACCGCTGTGTTCGGTACTGACTAAAATCGACCTTGACCACACCGCAATTTTAGGTGACACAGTCGAAGAAATTGCAGTACAGAAATGCGGTATTATTAAAGAAAACTCGATAACAGTTACATCCCTTCAATGTGACAGTGTTAATGAAATCATAAGAAAAACAGCAAATGACAAAAACAACAAGCTGTACCATAGTGAAAACGTAGAGTTTGAAAACGTCGAGTTATCATTAAACGGTACAAAGTTTACATTTAACGGGACAGAAATCACTCTTCCGCTTTGTGGTGAGCATCAGGTTGAAAACGCAAAAGTTGCAATCGCGACCTTAAACGCACTCAAAGAAAACGGCTATGTAAACTTTACTGACAGCGAGCTCAAAGATGGTTTGAGTAAAGCGACAAACCCTGCTCGCTTCGAACTTTTGTCTGATTCGCCTGTAGTCGTGCTCGATGGCGCTCACAACACAAACGGTATAACAGCATTTAAAAACGCGACACAGCGATTTGTAGGCGAAAAGAGAGCACTTCTTGTTGGTATGCTCAAAGACAAAGACGTAAACGATGCACTCGCACTAATTAAAGGAATGTTTGACATCGTGGTTGTAACCGACGTACCTAATCCACGAAACCTCGACTGTTACGAGCTTGCTGACATCTGCAAGCAGTATTTCGAAAAAGTCGTAGTATGTAGTAACCCGAAAAACGCTTTTGACACAGCGTACAAAATAGCGTGTGACAACGAGTGTTCGCTTCTTGTTTGCGGCTCGCTGTACCTTGCGGGTGAACTTCGACCTCACATTATAAATTCGCTTAAAAAATAAGCTTTCGACAACACAATAAAACAAAAAATTCAAGCCTGTACTTATATCATATGAGTACAGGCATTTTTATTTTTAGGAAGTGAAAATATGGTAGAAACAAAGTACATTGACGACGTACTGACTGCGAAAATCTACGGAGAAATCGACCACCACAGAGCGCAATCCATACGCACGAAAATCGACGCACAGACACAAATGCACAAGCCAAAAGAGTTGCAGCTCGATTTTTCGAACGTATCTTTTATGGATAGCTCAGGAATAGGACTTATTATGGGAAGATACCGTCAGGTGTCACTTTTAGGTGGAAGCTTAAAGGTAGTGAATGTTCCACAAGGGCTTAAAAAAATCATAATGCTGTCAGGTATCGACAGTCTGGGGGTGTTAAAATGAACGTATTAAATGAAGTGAATATAAATTTCCTATCGAAAAGTTCAAACGAAGGCTTCGCACGCAGTGCGGTATCCGCTTTTGTGCTGTGTTTAGACCCGACTATTTCAGAGCTTGCTGACATAAAAACCGCAGTTTCCGAAGCTGTCACCAACTGTATTGTGCACGCGTATCCTGACACGCACGGCACAATTTACATAAACATAAAAATCACCGAACAAAATAAAATTATAATAAAAATCCGAGATAAAGGTGTAGGCATTGAGGACGTAAAACAAGCGATACAACCGCTTTTTACGACCTCAAACGATGAACGAGCAGGACTCGGTTTTGCGGTTATGCAGAGCTTTATGGACTCGATAAAAGTACGTTCAAAAACAGGTGTAGGAACAACAGTTATAATGGAAAAAACAATAATCCGAACTGGCTATGACAAGAGATGAACTGATAAACAACAACCTCGGGCTAGTACACTCATGCTGTAAAAAATTCAAAGGCAGAGGAATCGAGTACGATGACCTGTACTCCGCAGGCTGTGTCGGTCTTATCAAAGCTGTTGACAACTTTGAAGAATCTTTAGGATTTAAGCTTTCTACCTACGCAGTCCCCGTTATTCTGGGCGAAATAAAACGGCTGTTCCGCGACGGAGGTATGATAAAAGTATCGAGAAGCTTAAAAGAGTTATCGCAAAAAGCTCAGAAACTTGTAGACGAATATAAGAAAGAACATTCTGACGATATACCATTATCGCTACTCGCCCAGATGTTAGGCGTAGACGTCTACAAAGCTAGCGAAGCGCTTAATATCTGCAATCCTGTTATGTCGCTTACAACACACACGGAAGACGGAGACAAAGAGTTAGATATTCCGAGTGTATCGTTAGAAGATGGGCTTATAGAAAAAATGGCTCTTAGCGAAGTTTTGAACACTCTGAACGAAAATGACAAAAAGCTGATAATTCTTAGATATTTCAGATACAAAACTCAGGTAGAAACTGCCCAGGCACTTAATATGACACAAGTGCAGGTTTCTCGCAGAGAAAAGAAAATACTCGAGCAACTACGAGAAAAAATGACGTAAAAAAGGCGTGCTGTATAGCACGCCTTAAGTGTTTTATTCTTCAATTTCTGCCGCTTCGTCGTAGAGCTTTTTAAGGTCTTCGAGATCGTACGGAGTCTGCTGATATAGATAGTAGTTAAGCCAGTTGTAATAAAGCAACGCGGCACTACTGCGCCATACCATAACAGGGCTTTTGGTGACATCATCGTCAGGGAAGTAATTACGCGGAATTTCAGGATTTAAGCCTTTGTTCTTATCGCGGTAATACTCATTTGCGAGAGTATCGGCATCATACTCAAAGTGACCGAGTATAAAGAACTGTCTGCCGTTTTTGTTACTCACAATTGACACACCTGTGATATCACCTGCAGCTAAAATTTCGAGTTCATCAATATTCTCTAAATCACTCTTATTCACACCGGTATTACGAGAATGAGGACAGTAGAACACATCGTCAAAGCCTCTAAGCAATGGATGTAACGGATTTAGAGGACGGTGACGATATACACCGCTGAGTTTCTTATCATAAGTGATTTTTTCAACACCGTAATGATGATAAAGTCCCGCCTGAGCACCCCAGCAAATGTAGAGTGTAGAATACACATTCTTCTTAGCCCAGTCGAAAATCTCTGTGAGCTCTTCCCAATAGTCAACCTC
>JAFOED010000039.1 GCA_017380355.1 Ruminococcus sp.
CCTATTCACAGATAAAAAGCAGGTTATTATGCAAAGCTCTCCGAAAGGTGAAGTAAAAAACACCGCAGGCGCAGGCGACTCGATGGTTGCAGGATTCATCGCAGGTTACCTGAAATCTTCTGACTACAAAACAGCTCTCAAGCTAGGTACAGCGTGTGGTAGTGCGACAGCTTTCTCAAAGGGTTTGTGCACACAAAACGAAATTATGCAGATGCTCTCAATGATTGAAAACAGCTAACAAAAAGAAAACATCCCTGTTTTACACAGGGATGTTTATTTTTTTATATAATTGTTGCGCCTCCGACAACTGTGTCAGAAAGATACATAACTACAGCCTGACCTCGTGTAATAGCGCGTTGTGGCGTATCAAACACAAGTCGGATTTTATCGTCCTCGTAAGGATAGAGAGTAGCGTCTGCTTGTTCGTGCTTATATCTGATTTTCGCCTGAAGTTTTAAAGGTTCTTTTATTTCTTTAATAGAAATTAAATTTACATCATCAGCAATAAGTTCGCTTGAAAATAGCTCATCATCAAGGCACAGAGTTACGGTGTTTGTGTCGATGTCCTTTTTACAAACGTACATTGACTGTGGTAGTGCAAGATTAAGACCTCGACGCTGTCCGATTGTGTAACGGATAATACCTTTGTGTCTACCAAGCACGTTACCGCTTAAATCAACAAAATCGCCGTCTGCAAAAGTTTTGCCTGTGTATGAAGTAATAAAATCAGCGTACTTACCATCAGTAACAAAACAGATGTCCTGACTGTCTTTTTTATTTGCATTACTTAACCCGAATTCTTCGGCAATTTCACGGACTCTCTCTTTAGAGAGCTCTCCTAGCGGAAGTTTTAGTCTGCTCAACGTGTCCTGGGTTAAAGAATATAACACGTAACTCTGGTCTTTTGACTCATCTATCCCTTTTTTCAGCAGGTAGCGGTCACTCTCTTCATCGTAAGCAACGCGTGCGTAGTGACCGGTCACAATATAATCAAAGCCTTCTTCTTTTGCAATTTCAATCATTTTCGAAAACTTTATAAAGCGGTTACAATCGATACACGGATTAGGTGTACCACCACACATATACGACGACACAAATCGGTCGATAACAAACTCTTTAAAATTGCTCTCGAAATCAATCACGCGGTGTTCTATCCCAAGTCTATCACACACGTTTTTTGCATCTATAATATCCTGCTCGGTACAACACGATTGCTCCATAGAGTCAACCTCTGGTGTATGGAGTTTAAGCGTTACACCAATAATATCATATCCCTGCTGTTTCATCAGCAAAGCAGCAACAGAGCTGTCAACTCCTCCGCTCATCGCAATTATAGCTTTAGGCATTTTTTCTCTCCTCTAAAATCTTTTTAAGTGCATCGACACAATAGTCGATTTCGTCAGTAGTGTTAAAATACGAAAACGAAAATCTTACTGTGCCGTCTGGGTATGTGCCCATAGCGGTATGAGCAGACGGCGCACAGTGAAGACCGCACCTAGTCATAATCGAATAGTTGTTCTCAAGTGCATCAGATACAAAAGCGGTATCAACCTCAGTAAATGAAAGGGATACAACGGAAGTTGTGTTCAAACTTTCATCATCGCTGTAAACAACTACACCCTCTATATTTTTCACTTTATCAACGAAATATCGTCTGAGTGACGTTTCTTTTTCTTTTATCTTATCTATAGAAACTGAATTTATAAATTTGAGCGAATGATTCAGCGCACAGATACCACAAAGGTTAAGCGTTCCACTCTCGAATTTATCGGGCAGTATATCAGGTTGTGTATACGAATGCGACACACTTCCCGTGCCACCGGTGATAACAGGCTTAAGCTCAAGTGATAACTTCTTTGATACAGCAAATCCGCCGATACCCTGTAAGGATAGCAAACCCTTGTGACCTGAAAAAGCGAGAAAATCTATGTTGCTTTTTCTCATTGAAATATACTCCGCTCCTGCGGTTTGTGCAGTATCAAGCACAAAGTAAACTCCGTGTTTTTTACAAACCTCTCCTATTTCATCAATAGGATTTATCGCACCGAAAACATTCGAAGCGTGGTTTAAAATCACGGCTTTTGTTTTATCTGTTATAAGGCTCTCAACAGCAGACGCACTGACAACACCGTTTTTGTCACAAGGAGCTACAGAGTAAGTAATATTCTTTTCCTCTTTAAGTGCATTAAGAGTTCGCATAACCGCGTGGTGCTCCAACGCACCTGTAACAACATGGTCATTCTCACTTAATATTCCACGCAGAAACATATTTATCGATTGTGTTACACCTGATGTAAATATAATTCTTTTACAGAATTTTTCAGGCTCATCATCACAATCAAAAAACTTAGCAATTGCCACTCTGGTGCTAAGCACCATATCGCTTAAATCACTCGACATCGAGTAAATGCCGCGGTTGATATTAACGCAATTATTTTCTATAAAATCAGTTACCGCTACGGATAAAAACGGCGCTTTCGGAAACGAAGTCGCCGCATTATCAAAATATATTTTCTTCATTTTTTATGTTTTATTATTCCTTTAAAGAATTTACTTCAAATAAATACGGGAAGCTCCCGAATATTCTTCCACTTCACCTATAAGACGAGCAGAAAGAGTACACTCTGAAAGCTCTTTGAGGAGTTTTTCAGCGTCGTCAGCACTCACACAAATAAGAAGACCGCCTGAAGTCTGAGGGTCATACAGAATATCCTGTATGTAGAGTGGCACATCTCCTGCGTCAACAAAGTTTTCAGCAAAAGTGCGATTGCGGTACATTCCTTCAGGCAGAAGTCCCATCTGTGACAGTTCATACGCCTGCTCGATTACGTCGATTTTATCAGTAAAAATCTTAATCTGTGTATCACTACCCTGAGCCATCTCGAGAGAGTGTCCAAGCATTGAAAAGCCTGTGACATCAGTACACGCATGAACATCGTATTTAACCATACAATCACGTGCTGACTTATTAAGGAAAGTCATAGCTTCTACCGCTTTTGCTATACTCTCTTTTGTTGCGATATCGGCTTTCTGTGCGGTAGTTATAATACCGATACCGAGAGGTTTTGTGTAAATAAGTTTATCGCCTGCTTTTGCACCTGAGTTAGTGTAAAACTTATCAGGATGTGCAAGACCTGTTACACACAATCCATACTTCGGCTCGTCATCGTAAATACTGTGACCACCAGCGATAACAGCTCCTGCTTCAAAAACTTTATCGTAACCGCCCTTAAGTATCATATGCACGTCGTCTTTGCTCATAGATTTAGGTACACACATAATATTAAGTGCGGTTTTAGGCTCTGCTCCCATAGCATAAATATCAGAAAGAGCGTTCGCCGCTGCTATCTGACCAAAAGTGTAAGGATCATCAGCGATAGGCGGAAAAAAGTCCACCGTCTGTACCATACACAAATCATCAGTCAGTTTGTATACACACGCATCGTCGCTTTTATCAAAGCCGACGAGCAGGTTTTCATCGTAGTTGACTTTCAAATCCGAAAGAAGCTGTGAGAGCACACCCGCTCCCACCTTCGCTCCACATCCGGAACATTTTGAAAGTTTTGTAAGTTTAATATTTTCGCTCATAATCACTTCTCCGCATAAAGGTGTAAGCACGCTTCGAGCACACCGCCACCAACAGATAAAGCTTTGTCAGAAACTGTATCACAATGCTCAATTTTACATCTAGGGTCAATATCGCCACATTTCATATCAGCGCAGACAGTAGTACCTTTTCTAAGGATTCCACGCAGTACACCTGAAACAAAGGCTACCACAGGGGTACTGTCAACACACGCTACAACATCGCCTTTTTCTACGGTATCACCAATATCAAAAATCGGGTTAAACACGCCGTATTCAGGGGAACGAATTATACGCTCTGTAGTGTAGCCACCGATATCTCCAGGGATACCTGTGTTATCCTGAGCTTTACCCTCGTAATATACACGGCCGAGATAATGTCCGCGCATAGTTTCAACAACAGCGTGACAATCAACTCCTGCAGTAAATCCCGGACCAACTCCAATTACAGCGTGGGCATCGTTTATATCTGTACCTAAATTTTTCTTTGCTAAAATAGCATCAATCACAAAATCAGGTTTAAGCTCTTTTATACAGTTTGCTTTCTCGTCAACAATAACTGCAATATCACCGCTTTCACAAACATCAAGTGCTTGTGTCGCACTTTCACACAGTACCGCTTTTACATCTTCAACGACTGTCTCTTTTTTATACACAGCTTCAGAAAAGCACACCGTGCGACGAATAGCGGTAGGAGTGCTTATTTCTGTCATAATTATTTTAATTTTCGCTCTGTGCAGACGAAGTGCTATTCCACTTGCGATATCGCCTGCACCCTTAATCACGGCTAACATAGTATTCTCCTTTTAAAAGCGAGGTAATAATACATCTTGAAAACAGATGTGATGACAGCTCTTGAGCCATCTGTTTTTTATCCTCGTCGTCACATTTATTGATAACAACAGTATCACACAGACACTCATGGTTAATAAGTCCGGAAACCATCTTAGTAGTCAGCGTTTCGTGTGGCTTACACGAGAGAATCTCACACGCTTTTTGTGCCCTATGAGTGACTAAATCAATAGGCTGACCTATGCAGTCGACTCCGACTACAAGTATAGTGCGTAAAGTGCAGTCAGGAACAACCGGTTCAAAACTCAAGTGAGCTTTAAGCGGCAAACCTTTCGAACCGTCCGCTTCGACTAACACATAGTCGCACAAATCACTCAGTTCTTCTATGCTTACGCAAGGTGTTGACAGCTTGTTTTCTTCAGCGTTTGAGCCGACACACACAACCTTATGTTCTTTAAGTTTATTCTTTATAATTTCAATATTATCGGAGTCAGGAGTAGTCACTACGTTTACATACTCGCAGCTTTTATAAATATGTGTCGTAGTGGTAATAATAACTGTAAATTCTCGCGAGAGTTCACTAGCAAGGGTACGAATAAGAGTGCTTTTTCCGCCACTACCAATAAATGACGTAACGCCTTTTTTGATTTTTAAAAGTTTAGTAATCATAATTCAGTCAATCCACCCCAAACACTCAACAAACTTTTCTTTCGCAAAATCGTTGAGTTCGCGTTCGTAAGTACGGAAATCACAAAGGAGTTTTTTTGCTTCTTCAGTTAGTGTTGCACCACCGCCCGACTTTCCACCGATTTTTGAGTCAAGCAGTGCAAAACCGAGTTCTTTTTCAGCCCTACGGATGATAGTCCACGCTTTCGAGTACGACATTTTTATGTCAGCAGCTGCACAGCGAAGCGATCTTTTTTCCTCTACTTTTTCAAGCAGCAGAGCAATGCCAGGACCGAAACACTTTTCGTCTTTATATATCTGTGCGGTGATTTTCACACGCATAGGATTTTTATCTTTACTCATCTTATTTACCAAGTCGTTTGTCGAGTGTTTTACGTACTGCACGAAGAATATTTTCGTATCCTGTACAACGGCACAGGTGACCTGACAAAAGCTTTCGAAGCTCATCATCAGTATAATCTCTTCCGCTTTCTAAAATCTCAACAGCGGACATAATAACACCAGGTGTACAGAAGCCACACTGAACAGCGGCTTCGTCAATAAACGCCTGTTGGATGTCTGACAACTCGCCATTTTCGCCCAGAAGTCCTTCGAGCGTTCTCACTTCTTTACCATCAGCCCACACGGCAAGGTAAATACACGAGTTAAAGCACTCGCCGTTAATAAGAACGTTGCACGCACCACACTCGCCGACTTCACAGCCTTTCTTTACAGAAGTCATACGGTAGTCGTTTCTGAGCATATCAGTCAGAGATGCACGCACGTCCACCATCTGTTCAACTTTCTTTCCGTTTAAGGTGAATTTCACAAGTTTATACTGTGCCATTACAGCTCACCTCCTGCAAGAGATACACACTCTTTAATCGCTCTGTAAGCAAGTTCTACGCACAGATGTTGTCTTAAAGCTTTTGATGCTCGCCAGCTGTCACGTGGGTTTACATCTTCTAAAACAGCATTTGAAAACTCTTTAATATTTTCTTCGCTGACGCTCTTGCCTTTAATATAAGTTTCTGCAGACTTAGCACGCATAGGAACAGGACCTGCAACACCGTAAGCTATACGAACGTCGAGAAAAGTTTTCTTGTCTTCGCTAAGTTTTACGTTAACAGAACATCCTGTTGTAGTGATGTCAAGAGCATTACGCATAGCGTATTTGATATAGTGACCATAGTAATCAGTATATTTCTCTTTTGGAATTATAATAGCTGTCTGAATTTCGTCAGGTTTTATGTCAACGACACCCGCCTTGATATAAAAATCAGCAATCGGAACAACTCGTTTTCCGTTCTCTCCTGTAAGCTCTACTAAAGCGTCGAGAGCAAACAAAGTGGACGCGGAATCAGCAGAAGTAACTCCATTACAGGTGTTGCCACCGATAGTACCAATGTTACGGATTTGTGGCGAGCCGACCATATCGACAGCTTCACCGAGTACGTTTATATATTTCTGAATAATTTCGTTTTTCGTAATGTGCGAAAAGCTAGTCAAAGAACCGATGCGAATATCTCCATTATCACATAAAGTCACTCCGCGCATATCGTCAATCATATAAATACTAATAAGTTCTTTTCCTGCGCGTTTTCCCTCTCTGATCTGGACTAAAACATCGCTACCACCGGCGAGAATCTGAGCGTCAGGGTGCTCTAAGCGTAACTTTATCGCTTCATCAACTGAGTGAGCTTCGTACAAAGCTTTTATATCATACATAATCTCGCCTCCTTAAATAAGTCCGTGCTTAGTAAACTCATCAAAAAGCACGTGTGGTGTAAGTGGGATTGTGTTAATCGAAACACCTGTTGCGTTAAGCACAGCGTTTCGAATCGCAGGAGCAACAGGACAAGCAGGTGGCTC
>JAFOED010000040.1 GCA_017380355.1 Ruminococcus sp.
CTGCCGCAGCTGATACGCTGAAGAGATTTTTTAAAACAACAAAAACTACCGCGTGCGATTACGACGCTATCTACACAGGAGATTTAGGAAAAATCGGGTCAAAGCTCTTGTATGACCTTATGGAAAAGGATGGATTTGACATAAGTTTTAACCACAAAGACTGTGGTATTATGATTTTTTCAGATGAGATGGATGTGCATAGCGGTGGTTCAGGATGTGGCTGTTGTGCGAGTGTTTTGTGCTCACACATCTTAAAAAGCCTTGAAAACAGAGAACAGAGCAGTGTACTCGTTATGGCAACAGGAGCGCTGCTTAGTCCTACTTCTGTTAAGCAAAAAGAGACAATACCTAGTATATGTCACCTTGTAAACATCATAATGTGACGAAAACGCTTGACAATGAGCCGTTTTTTGGCTCATACATATACAATTTGACGATTGACTAATTAGAGTGCTTATGATATATTTAGAGAGTATACGAGTATGTGTGAAATTGCGCCTTTTTTGGCTTGTTTTTACATATTTGTACGATTAATTTTGTATTTAAGGGAGTATGTTTATCATGGAAAAGATTATTGAAATTTTAGAGTCTATTCGTTCTGACGTTGATTTTACTAAAGAAGAAAAGCTTATCGACGACGGTATTCTCGACAGCTTTGACATCGTTTCTATCGTAGGCGAGCTTTGTGACTACTACGACATCACTATCACAGTTGATATGATGGAGCCTGAAAACTTCAACAGCGCTGAGGCTATCCACGCTTTAGTAGAAGGCATCCTCGACGAGGAATAATCTTTTGTTTTAAATAACAGATTAGAGGAAATTTATGGCGTTAAATTCATTAGCTTTTCTGGCGTTTTTAGCGTTAGTTTTAGTTGTTTACTACATCGTTCCGAAAAAGTTTCAGTGGGTAGTACTGCTTGTAGCGAGCTATGGCTTTTATCTGACAAGTGGTATAAAGAACGTTCTGTTCATTATTGGCACTACTGTTTTTACATACCTTTCGGGTCTGTGGATGCAGAAAATCAGAGATAAACAGCTAGACTACATTAAATCGCTGGGTGACGGTGTCACTAAAGAGCAGAAGCGTGAACTTAAAAAAGTCGCTAACAAAAAGATACACAGTATTCAGGTTGCTACAGCACTTGTTAACTTAGGTGTACTCGTTGTTATCAAATGTCACGGTTTCATTTTCGATGGTATCGATAAATTCTTCACACTTTTCAAGTGGGATGTTTCCGATCCGCTGATGAACCTTATTGTTCCGCTCGGTCTTTCGTACTACACCTTTAATTCTATCGGATATTTGATTGATATCGGACGAGGCAAACACAAAGCCGAGAGAAATATCGGCAAGTTTGCGCTGTTTGTATCGTTCTTCCCATCTATCGTACAGGGTCCGTTGTTCCGTTATTGTGACGTCGGTGTTCAGCTGACTCAGGAACACAAGCTCAACTACGATAATATTAAGCACGGCGCACAGCTTATTCTGTGGGGTTTCTTCAAGAAGCTCGTTATCGCTGACCGAATCTCTGCTATTTCAGCACACGTTTTCTCGGCTGACTTCGTAGCTTCGGGTTACAACGGTTCTCAGGTTTTCTTCGGCGTGCTTGCTTATTCGTTCCAGATTTACTGTGACTTCTCTGGTGGTACTGATATCACACGAGGTGCTGCTCAGATGATGGGTATTGAATTACCGCTTAACTTCGAGCGTCCGTTCTTTGCTACTTCAATGGCGGATTTCTGGCGCAGATGGCATATGTCGCTTGGTGCGTGGATGAGAGAATTCGTTTTCTATCCTGTTATGCTTTCAAAGCCTGTCACAGCGCTGAGTAAGAAATTCAGAACAAAATTCGGTAGCCACGCAGGTAAGATTGTACCTTCAGTTGCGGCTCCGTTTGTAGTTTTCTTCCTTATCGGTATATGGCACGGAATTACATGGCAGTATGTGTGTAACGGTCTTTACAACGCGATTCTTATTTCGTCTACCGTAGCACTCACACCTGTATATACAAAAATCGCGAAGTTCCTAAGAATCAACACAGAAGCGTTCAGCTTCAGACTGTTCCAGATGCTCAGAACATTTACACTTCTTTGTATTTCGCGTATCATCGTAAAAGCTCCGTCACTTTCTGACGCTTTTGCTATGATTAAAACTATGTTTACTTCTATTGATTTACAGTTCCTCTTCGGTCTTAACGGCGAGATTTTTACATACGGCGTTGACGAGAAGAATATGCTTGTTCTCATTTTTGCTATCGCTATTCTCACAGTAGTCAGCATTCTCCAGGAGAACGGCTTGAAAATCAGAGAAGCACTCGACAGACAGAACCTTATTTACCGTTGGGGTATGATTATAGCGCTTGCTACTATCGTTCTCGTATTCGGTATTTACGGACCACAGTTTGATGCTTCGACATTCATCTATGGTCGATTCTGATAAAACTAAATCAACTTTTACTGTGCGCTGTTTTTATACAGCGCACGATTTTTACAGGAGGAAAGCTCATGCTTAATTCAGTAGCGTTAATGATTCAAAAATACGCACTTGAGACACCACAGCAGATGGCGTTTTACGTAGGTGATGAGAGCTGTGACTACAAGACTCTCGCTCAGTTTAACAGAAAAGCTGCTCAGTATCTTTCAGACAATGGTGTAAAAGTGGGGGACAGAGTAATCGTTGAGTCTGACCACATTCTGCCTTACGTTTACGTGTGGTATGGTATTCAGCTTTTAGGTGCGACATTCGTACCACTCGAGAAAAGCACTCCGAGTAACCGTATCGCTGAAATCGCAAACGAGCTTGAGGCGTCTACTATCATCACTTTAGAAAAGAGAGATGACTTAAAAAACGCTTGGGCACTTAGTGAGATTTTCGAAGATATTAAAAACACTGACGACAGCTTTGAAGCTGTAGACCCACAGCCTGACAGTTTAGCTGAAATTCTTTTCACTACCGGTACAACTGGTAAGAGTAAGGGCGTTATGGTGTCATTTGCAAACCAGATGAACATCGCGCTTGCAGGTATCGAAACTACTAATATCAAGAGCGATAACGTGTGGCTTATTCCTACTCCGATGAACCACGCTGCAGGTCTTAGAAAATGCCACATCGCTATGGCTGTTGGTAGTACTGTAAGCCTGCTCGAGAGTTTCAGAAACTTTAAGCTTTACTTCAAAACTATCGCTGACCATAAGGTGACTTCACTTTACCTTCCACCATCAGCTATCCATATGCTTCTCGCTATTGCGTCTAAGGATTTAGCCGCACTCAAGGACCAATTAAGATTTATCTACTCAAGCTCCACAGCTTATCCTGAAACAGATAAAGAAAAGATGCGTGCACTTTTACCTAATGTATATATGTACAACTGCTTCGGTTGCTCTGAAGTAGGCGTTGTGTGTACAGACGAGTTCTGTGTTTCAGGTGGTTCTAAGTACACAGGCTCTGTAGGTTTCCCTAACTCATACAGCGAAATTGTTGTACTCGACGAAGACGGCAACGAGATTGAAAACTCATCTGCCGAAAACCCTGGTCTTTGTGCTATCCGCAGTAAGTCTGTTATGCAGGGTTACTGGAACGAGCCTGAACAGACAGCAAAAGCTCTTAAAAACGGTATGCTCGTTATGAGTGATATCTGCTATTTCGCAGAAAATGGCGAGCTTATCTTAGTTGGCAGAAGCAACGACACAATCAATCTTGGTGGCTTCAAAGTAGCTCCTGTCGAGGTTGAAGATGTTGTTATGCGCGCTGACTGCGTTGATGAGTGTTTGCTTGTGCCTGTTAATATGCGTGGCAATATGATGCTTCGACTTTTAGTTGTATTAAAAGACGGCAAAGAGCTTAACGAAAAGGAAATCCGCGACGTTATCGCTAAGAACTTAGAGCCGTATAAACAGCCTAAGCAGATTGTCGTGGTTGATGAAATCATCAAGACTTTCAACGGTAAAATTGACCGTAAGCAGATGATTGCTAAATACGCACAGTAATTTAATAGATAAAAAGAAAAGTCCGTTTCATAATGAAACGGACTTATTTTTATTCCTGTGTTAAAAGTGAAATAGCGTATTTCGCGTAATCAGACATATACTGTCCTCTTCTGCAAACGATAGCAGGCTGACGCGAGTAAAGACTACTTTTGATTTTATATAAGGTTAGATTTTTGTGGAAGTGGCGATTTTTGATAAACTGATATGGAAGCAGAGTCGCTCCGATTTCAGCCTGCGCCATAGCCCACGCAGTTGTGATACCGATAACCTCGCACGCAATATCGGGTACGAAATCAGCGCTCGCACAAAGCTTGTCGAAAAGCTCACGCATCTCCTGTGCAGGGCTTAATACTACAAACGGCAGGTGCTTTACTCGATTGAAATCGATGCTTAGTAGTGAGCCGTCATCTGAATGTGGTAAAGACTGAGCGAGAGAGTCAGGTACAGCGAGGACTAAAGTGTCAGGCTGTAGCTTTGTAACTTCGAGTACGGAATCATCAACAGGGAGGTTGACGATAGCAAAATCGTATTTACCCTCGCACACTTCTTTTCTCAGATGTGCGCTTGATTCTTCGCACAAAGTGACTTTTACTCCAGGAAATTTTTCTTTCACTCTTTTTATGATGTCAGGCATAAGGTAAAGGCTTCGAAATGGTGTTACACCGATTGTGAGCGCACCATTTTCACCCGATTGGAATCCTTCCAGTGAACGTAGAAGCTCGGTTTCTTTGTACAGTATTTCTCCTGCGTGTACGACGAAATACTCGCCTGCCGGAGTCAGCGTCATAGGGCTGTGGTTTCTGTCAAAAAGCTTGACACCGAGTTCGTTTTCGAGATTTATAATCTGTTTACTCAGCGACGGCTGTGTGATGCCGAGCTCGTCAGCCGCCTGCGAAAAATTCAGAGTTTTCGACAGTGCAATGGCGTACTGAATCTGTTTTGAGTTCAAAATTTCTCACCACCTGATAATCATACATTATATAGAATAAGACTTTTTTCTAAAAAAATCAAGTAAAAATTAAAATGAACAAATCGTTAAAAATTGCTATTGACAAAGATAATATAGATGATATATAATATTCCCTGTTTGGAATAAGTTTTATAGCCTATCAACTATAATACAGAGAGGGGTAAAATATGCAAGAATTTTTTAATTCAATCGGTGCATGGTTTGAGATAGCACCGATGTGTCTTATCTATTTAGGTGTAATGCTTACTGTGATTTGTGTATGGTTCTTAGCTTTTAAGAGACCTGTATATGAAGCAGTAGGTATCAGTTTCTTGGTATTAGTTGCAATCACAGGAACATGGAGCAGTATATGGGGGTACATTACCGATGCACTCACTACATCACTGCTTTATTCGATGGTTGCTTTTGTTGCTATGTCGATACTTCTGACGAAAACTGAGGTTGTCGACAGCTGTATTGCGGTTATTCTTTCACTTTTAGGAAGAATCTCGGGTGGTGCAGGTTACGCTGCTGTTATTGCTTCAAGCTTTGTCGGAGCGCTTTCGGGTTCCGGTCCTGGTAACGTAATGGCTACAGGCGCTATTACAATCCCAGCGATGAAGAAGTCAGGTTTTCCTCCTGAGCTTGCCGCTAACGTAGAAAGTAACGCAAGCTATATGGGTAACATGATTCCACCATCTTCAAACATCGTTGCTGCTATGGGTGCGTTTATCGCTATTTACGGTGACGGCTCTATCTCTCAGGGCGAGTTCTGGGTAGTTTTATGGGGTATTTCGCTGTGGTTTATTTTACAGAGACTTCTTATGGTTTTCTCATTCTGTAAGTATTATAAAGTTAAGCCTATCCCTAAAGAAGAGCTTCCTACCTTAAAAGAGACATTGAAGGCTGGTTGGAAAGGTCTTTTCCTTCCTGTTATCATTCTTCTTCCGTTTGTTCTCGACTTCTTCTTTAAAGATACTTTCTTTACTGAGCGACTCGGTGCAGATGGCGCTAAGGCACTTTCAAGCAGTGTGCTTCTGTTTGTCGGCGGTATTTCTGCTATCTACGCTTGCTTAATCGCAAAAGATAAGAAGACAGTTTCTATTAAGAACTTAGGAAAGATGTTCTCTGAGAGCGTTAAGGTTATCGCTCCGTCAATCGGCGTTTGTGTTTTCGGCTATATGATCGGTTCACTTTTCGGTGAACTCAACGTAGCTGATGAGCTCGGCGTAATTATCCAGTCATGGAATTTCGGCAAACTTGGAATGGTGCTTGCAATTTGTGTTATTACCTGTATTATGGGTATGGTTATTCCTGGCTCTTCGATTGTAGTAATCTTTGGACCAATGTTTATCACATCACTTGCGAGTGCAGGCGTAGACCCGCTTCTCGCTGCTGCTATGCTTCCATGCATCTGTGGTGTAATGTGTGGTATCACACCGCCTTTAGGACTTGGTATGTATGCGGGTATGACTCTCGCTGAGTCTGATTTCACAAAGACGTTTAACAACAACCTTTTCTGGGTTGCTGCTCAGTTTATTTTACAGGTGCTTATCCTTATGGGTTGGCTGCCGATACTTGGACTGTAAGGGGGTAGCGATATGAAAAAATTCAAAGAAATTTGCAGAAAAATCGCTGATTTTCTCTCAATCATTTTCGGTTACGGTATCGCTGTATGTCTGTTTGCAGGCGGCCTTACATTCTTCGGTTTTGTTGCAGCACTTATTATCGGTGGCGATACAGCTACAGCTATATGCCTTACTATAAAGGACGATATTTTCCCTGTAATTATTATTGCGTCTGTAGTGTTTGTGCTTTTAGGTCTTTTTATTATGTACTTAAGAGGAGAGACGGCTCTCACTCCTGATAAAAAGAAGAATTCAAAACACGAAGGCGAAATGTAAATTTAATATAATACTAAAGCAGTCCGATTTGTGTCGGGCTGTTTTTTTGTTGCAGGTGGAGCAGCAAAAATATTAGGTTTTATATATTTACATTCTATGTAATCTAACTTTTTACCTGCAACATCTGCAACAAGCTATAGTGTAAATAAAAAAACGGAGAGTGTAAAAACTCTCCGTTTCTGTTTTATGTATTGTTTATTATTCACACAGCGATTTTAATTCGTCAATAGCCTGTTTTGCGTCTTCAGGTTTGAATACTGCAGTGCCTGCGACACAGATGTCAACACCTGCATTTGATGCTGTCTTGATAGTCTCTTTTGCAATACCGCCGTCAACCTGAATGAGTAAATCAAGGTTTCTGTCTTTAGCGTGCTTTTTAAGAGCTTCAACCTTGCTCATCATATCAGCCATAAAACTCTGACCACCGAAACCAGGCTCAACCGTCATAACGAGCACCATATAAAGTCTGTCAAGATAAGGGAGAACAACATCGTAAGGTGTGTTAGGTTTTATAGCGAGAGCAGGCTTGATACCACGGCTCTCGATTTTGCTTAATGTTTCTTCGATGTCGGAATCGCTTTCTGTGTGGAATGAGATGATATCAGCGCCTGCGTCAGCGAAATCATCGATATATTTGAGTGGTTCTGAAATCATAAGGTGCACGTCAAACGGTTTGTCAGTATATTTGCGAAGCATTTTGATGACAGGAGCACCGAATGTGAGGTTTGGAACAAAGTGAGCGTCCATAACGTCTAAGTGCATCATATCAGCGCCTGCTTTGTCCATACGGACGATTTCTTCGCCGAATTTTGAAAAATCACATGAAAGTAAAGATGGAGCAATCTGCATAGTAGTATCCTTTCGTTTTACGGTCGTTTAATAAATTGTACAGCTATTGTGGCAAGTCCCCAGAAAAGCATATAAAGGAGCATTTCTGGTACACCGAGGATGGCAACTGAGTCGTACAGTACCATTGTAGCACACAGCAGTACGCCTAAAATCAGACCGAAAATCTGTACAATAAGTCCGATAGTTAAATTGTTTTTGAATGATATACAACCTGTTACAGCGTGTATGAGTGAGTGGAATTTACCCTGTGTGCACAGGTAAGCGCGTGAGGCTTCCTCGACAGTATGTGTAACTTCGTTGCATTGTGCAGCAAAGCCACTTGGAAGAATTTTTATAGTGCGATAGAAAACATCGTAGTCAGCAGCGATTTTTTCTGCTGTGATGTTACAATCTGTGGTTGTGACTACAATACACAATCCGGTATTCTGTGCACGTGAGAGTTCTTGTTTAATGAGCTTGTCAGGTTTGTACGATGTGACAAGCATACAAACAAGCTGTCCTGCGCATGCGATGTACGTAACGTCCATACCTTTATTCTGGTACTTTGCTTCGTCTGCAGCATCGTCGAGGTAGATGTGGTATCTATCGAGTAGCTTTCGGTTACCGATGAGCACTCTTTCACCATTAATCCAACCTACAAGTCCGAGCTTGTCTTCGTATAGCACACTTTCAACCTTCATAAGAGAAGCGTGCGAGTGTTTTTTGATGAGCTTTTTGAACAGGCGGTAGAGAGGAGAGTCAGCCTCTTTCATAACGAGTGCCGCCATAAGCAGGGATTCTTCTGCTCTGTAGTCAACAAAGTTTTTGACAGTGTTTAATTTAATTGAAGTTTTCGGGTAAAGGTCTTTTGCTGTCAGCATAACAGCGTTGCTCTCAGCAAACTGTTTTACCGATGGATAACCGCTGATCATAGCGTGGTGCTTTAATGCGTCTTTGCACAAGAACAGCATCGGAACGTTGCCTAAAAGAAGTGAGCACAGCGGGATGCTGATACACATCATAACAGCCAAAGCGCTCAGAGCACCGACGAAAGTCTTTGCTAAAATTCCGTAAACAATAGCGACGAAAACGGAACACACTATAGTAATCGGAGCAAATTTGCCTGATAACTCTTCGCTCGGGTCAGGAGCGTAGGAGATTTTCAAGAAATCACTTAAGTTGTCTGTCGGATGCTGATACGCAATAAATGAATGAGAAGCGGTTGTGCCCGAGAGCATCTTACGTGATGATTCGGCGTCAGCGTAAATTTTTGCGTTATGTGACGGAGTGTCCTGAGTCACGTACGAGAAATTCTTTTTTACTCTGTAGACCATAAACAGTCTGCCTAAGATGTTAAGTGTAAAGCCCAGTATGACTATAGCTGTGTACAGGTGAAGAGTAGCGCCGACAAATTTACTGCTGACAAAAATTGATGAAATCTGTTGTACAAAGCACGCAACAAACGCGCACGCAACGGCTGTGTCGCTGTTTCCTTTGAAACGCTTTAACGGTTTTAGTCCGTTTTTGATAAATGGAAATGCAACAACTGCGCACAGTATAAGCAACCCTAAGTTTATAGCACAGAAAATCAAAGCTGACTGAGCTGTGCCGTTGAAAATTTCCGCACCTTTTGCAGTTTCCATAAATGTCAGCACAAGTGATATAAGGAATAAAACACAGAGTAGTAAACCGCGTGTCGCAAGCTTTGTGAAATTACCTTTGATTTGCGCCATAACCTGTCTTGACTCCTGCTGAGTGTGAGTCTTAGGAGGAGCAACTGTTTTGTCTGCTTTGGTTTTCGGCTTGAATTTGAATATTTTTTTGTAGATGATAGTTTTTGTAATACGCAAAGCCTTGTGAATTTTACCCTCAGGTTTTTTAGGCTTTGCAGGTTCAGTGCTTACAGCGGATTTCTCAGCGCTGACTGAAGTCTTTTTTGATTTATGCTCTGTTTTCTGAGAGCCTTTTTGTCGTGGTGAAACTGCGACGTCACTTGATTTGAGATACTCGTCGTATTCTGACTCGACGACGTCTGTGAATCTACCTGCTTTTAAAGTGATAAGGTTGATTTTACTGTCGTGCTGATATGTAGGGATTTTTGCAACGACTTTTTCGCCCGATACATCGTACTTAGGTCTGCCGAAAATTCGCTCGAATTCGTTTTCGTATATTTTTTTGTATCGCTCGTCGTGGCGGGTTGTAGAGCCTGCCTGACGCTCGTACTTTTTCACAGTTTCTTTAGGGTCAATGTCGATATCAATATCGTCGATATCCTGAACTACGCGCTCTTTTTTAGGAGATAGCTCCGCGACATCTTCGATGATATCGTCAGCGATGACAGTACCCTCTTCGTAGTCAGAAGTAAGCTCAACAAATTCTTTGTCATTTTTTGGAGTTTCGAGCTCGATTTCCGCTTTGCCTGAAGCGAGCTCTACCTTAGCTTTAAGAGCACGTTTTTCAGCTTCTTCGGCTTCCAGTGGAGTCTGTCGTTTGTACTTGACCTGCTTGTCCTTAGTGGAGTAAATTTCCTCCATCTTGTCTTTTTTACTGTCTTTATCCGATGGGGTCGATGCCGTAGAGATGTCGGTCAGCTGTTCTTGCTCTTGTGCCTTATTCGGTTTTGTCTGTTTAGAGCTGTCTCTGCGCCAGATTTTCATCTCATCAACTCCTCCCTTGCGTTATATTTTAGTAAAACAAATTATCGTGTTGAAGAAATTCGATACATAATGATGCCTGCGGCAACTGATGCGTTAAGCGAGTTAATCTTTCCCTTAAGAGGAAGGGAAACAATAGCGTCGCACTTCTCACGAACGAGTCTTGAAATACCTTTGCCTTCGTTGCCGATAACGATAGCTGCGCCGCCTGAAAAATCGCACTTCATATAATCGGTGCCGTTCATATCAGCGCCGTAAACC
Organism: Ruminococcus sp.; assembly: GCA_017380355.1. GTDB lineage: Bacteria > Bacillota > Clostridia > Oscillospirales > Acutalibacteraceae > Ruminococcoides. The sequence continues at coordinate 10,587 of JAFOED010000040.1, forward strand.
CACACACCGCGTTCTTTGATTTCATCGATAACAGAAGAGATGTTGTTAACTCTTGCGACTGGTACGTACTCTACAGCACCTGCGGAAGCTTTGCCTACGGTGTATGAAAGACCTGCGCTGTGACGCTTTTTGATGATAACTCCGTGTGCACCTGAGC
>JAFOED010000007.1 GCA_017380355.1 Ruminococcus sp.
AAAAAAGCGTTCAAGCGTGGTGGTGTTATTCCTGCTGTCGCTAATGGCGCTAACGAAGTAGCCAACAAACTGTTCAGAGATGGAAAAATCAGCTTCCTTGAGATAGGTGAGCTTGTTTGTAGTGCTGTTGATAACTTTGAATATAAAGAGTCAAAGACTCTTTCTGATGTACTTGAAGCCGATAAAGCGGCTCGAGAGTACGTATATAACTGTATTAAATAAATGGAGATGATTTTATCACAACTGTTGCACTAATTTTAATTGCGGTTGTTTTATTTGAACTTATTATCTTTTGTCACGAGGGTGGACATTTTATTGCCGCTAAAAAAAGCGGAGTTAAAGTGAATGAATTTGCGCTTGGTATGGGTCCTAAACTCTTCTCGTTCACAAAAGGCGAGACTACTTACTCGCTCAGATTACTTCCTATAGGTGGTTACTGTGCGATGGAGGGTGAAGACGCCGAAAGTGATAATCCGCGAGCTTTTAATAACGCTAAAATATGGAAGCGTATGATTATCATTGTCGCGGGTGCGTTTATGAATATCGTTCTTGGTTTAGTTCTGATGTTCTTTACGCTTTTGCCACAGGGTGTTTATAATTCTACTACCGTAGGTGCTTTTGATCCGTGTTCCTTTACAGCTTCTACTGGACTTCAGGAAGGCGATAAGATTGTCGAGATTAACGACTACAACATCTACTCGTCAACTGACTTCAGTTTTGCGATGTACACTTTGCCGATTTCTGAAGTAGACGGCACTACTTTCGAGATTTATAAAGAAGATTGTCTTTTCTATCTTCGTGATCATTATGCCCTTGTGTCGCAAGGTTTAAAGCAAGAGGAACTCGAGAGAATTTTCACGATATGGAGCGAAGGCGGTAGAAAGATTGTTGAGTCGAATGACAGAGAAGCCGCTTACGCTTTTATGTGCGAGTATATTGATAAAATCAACGATGAATTACAAATTGACAGGGTAGAGGCATACCCTGAAATAGATGTGAAAGACACTCGTCAGCGTTATCGTACTTCTATGACGGTAATGCGTAACGGCGAAAAAGTTGAGCTTTCACAAGTCGATTTCTTCACTTATAAAAACACCGAAGATGGTGAGGCTGCACTTGCTATCGATTTCTACGTTGAACCAATTGAAAAAACTTTCCTTTCTACTTTACAACAGACAGGAATTCAGACTGTTTCTGTTGTGCGTATGGTATGGGGAGGTTTAGTCGGTTTAGTTAAAGGTGAGTTTGGTATTAACGATGTTGCTGGTCCTGTTGGGCTTGCATCCGCTATTACTGACGTTGCTAGCGAAAGCTTAAAATCTAGCTTTATGGATGCTGTTATGAGCATCGTTTACGTTATGATGGTTATCACCGTCAACTTAGGTATAGTAAATATGCTGCCGTTTCCTGCACTTGATGGCGGACGTTTCCTTATGCTTCTTTTTGAAGCAATATTCAGACGCTCGTTACCTCGAAAGGTTGAGGGAATTATCAACGGAATCGGTCTTGGTTTGTTACTTTTGTTGATGGCTGTAATTACATTTAAAGATATTTGGGTGCTTATATTCGGAGGATAATATGAGTAAAATTCAAGTGAAAGTAGGAAATGTTTTAGTCGGAAACGGCGCTGATATAACTATTCAGTCAATGCTTAATACCAGAGCTGATGATATAAAGTCTAGTGTCGAGCAGGCTGTTCGATTAGAACAAGCAGGATGTCAGATTATCCGTGCGGCTATACCTGATATGGACGCTGTACGACTTATCCCTGCGATTAAAGAAGCTGTTTCTATTCCACTTGTAGCTGACATACATTTTGACTATAAGCTTGCACTTGAGTCTGTGGCGGCAGGTATCGATAAAATCCGAATTAATCCTGGTAATATCGGTGACGATAACCGTGTGAAAATGGTCGCTGATGCTTGCAGAGAAAAGAATATCCCTATAAGAATTGGTGTGAATTCTGGTTCTTTAGAAAAAGAAATATTAAAAAAGCACGGTCATCCTACTGCTCAGGCACTGTGTGACAGCGCTTTATATCACGCATCACTGCTTGAAAAGTTTGATTTCACTGATATAGTTTTATCTATGAAGAGTAGTGATGTTCCTACTATGGTTAAAGCATACGAGATAGCAGATGCGAGTTGTGATTATCCGCTCCATTTAGGTGTTACCGAAGCTGGTACAACACGTATGGGTATCATTAAATCTGCTGCAGGTATTGGTTCTCTGCTTTTACACGGCATTGGTGATACTATTCGAATTTCTCTTACCGCTGATCCGGTTGATGAAATCTACGCGGCGAAAGATTTACTGAAAGCTATTGGTGTGCGTAAAGATGGTGTAACTTTCGTTTCTTGTCCTACATGTGGCAGAACAAAAATCGACCTCATCGGTCTTGCAAATGAAGCACAAGAACGTCTGAAAGACTGCGATAAAAATATTAAAGTCGCTATTATGGGCTGTGTTGTTAATGGCCCTGGTGAAGCCAGAGAAGCGGATATCGGTATCGCTGGTGGAGACAAAGAAGGTCTTGTCTTTAAGAAAGGCGAGATTTTATACAAAGTTCCTGAGGATAAACTCATTGACGCTTTGATTGATGAAATTAATAATATGTGATTTATATAAAACTTTGAAAGGTTTATAATGAATAATTTACACGATATTTTTGCACAGTACCTTAGTGCGCCGATTGTTGATTCCGTAAAAAACGCTATAGTGTACGGTGTGACACTGAACAAAGAAAATCGAATAATTGTTATAGATGCTAAATTTGACACTTTAGTAAAGGCTGAAGATATTTTTGTAACTCAGCGCCTTATTAAAACCTCTTCGTTAAAACTTACTGATGCGAAGATCAATCCTGTTTTTGATTCTAGTCTTTTTGATGTATCATATTTTCCGGAGATTGTAGAGTTTCTGAAAGTTGAAACACCTAGCCTTAACGGCAGCTTAAATGACGCTCAGCTTTTCTGTAAGGATAATGTCCTTACTGTAAAACTTGCACACGGCGGACTTTCTCTTTTACAGGCTAAAGGTTTTTCTAAATTGCTGTCTGATATCATTTATAAGATGTTTTCACTTCGTTTTGAAGTTGAATACAGCGGTGTTACAGAAATCGATGGTAACTCTGATGAGTATATTGAAAATCTCAATAATGTCGAGAAGAATATTCATCGTAAGAAGATGGAAGAACTCTCCCAGATGTACGAGTTTGAAGAGAAAACGACCGTTGATGGCGAGAAAGCTAGTCCTAAAGTTATCGAAAAGCGCACTGGCGCTAATATATACCCGCAGATTATTCCTGAAAGTGTACGTCCTCTTTACGGTCGCGTTACTAAAGGCAAGATTATGCCTATCGAAAAAATCGCTTATGATACTGGCAGATGCACTGTCTGGGGCGATGTTTTCGCACTCGAATGGAAAGAAACTAAATCAGGTGATAAAAATATTATCACCTTTGACATCACTGACTACACCGGTTCTGTTACTGTTAAAGTGTTTAACAACAAGAACGAATGTCGCGTTTTAGAGAGCATTAAAAAAGGTGCATCTATCGTTTGTAGCGGTGATATAGAATTTGATAAATATGCAGGCGAGCTGGTGCTCAATGCTCGCTCGATTTCTACTGTAGATAAGGTAAAAATTGCCGACAATGCTCCTAAAAAGCGTGTCGAACTCCATCTTCACAGTAATATGTCGCAGCTTGATGGTATTACTCCTGCAGGTGAGCTTGTTAAGCGTGCCGCAGCTTTCGGCCACAGCGCTGTTGCTATTACTGACCACGGTGTTGCTCAGGCTTTTCCTGATGCGATGAATGCTGCTGAAGCTATAAATCGCGATGAAAAGAAGATTAAAGTCATATACGGTGTTGAAGCTTACTTTATGGATGACCTTGTTGAGTCTGTCGATGGCGATAAAGACGTATCACTCGATGATACATTTATCTGTTTTGATATCGAGACTACCGGTCTTTCTCCGAAAACTGAGAAAATCACCGAAATCGGTGCTGTTAAAATCACAAATGGTGAGGTTGTCGATCGTTTTTCTGCTTTTGTTAATCCAGAGATGCCGATTCCTGCGAAGATTGTTGAACTGACAGGTATCACAGACGCAATGGTTAAAGATGCACCTTCACAGAGTGAAGCAGTACGTGCTTTTCTTGATTTCTGCGGTGATAGCGTCTTAGTTGCGCACAACGCTCCGTTTGATACATCATTTATCCGTGCGGCGTGCAAGAATATGGGGATTCAGTATAATCACACCTCACTTGATACTGTGGCTATCAGCCGAGCTATTCTTCCTGATATTAAGAATTGTAAGCTTGATACAGTTGCTAAGTATCTGCGACTCCCTGATTTTAACCACCACAGAGCTGTTGATGATGCAGAAATTCTGTCTAAAATCTTCATGAGCCTTTGCACAAGACTTAAAGAAGACTACAATATCTACGATGTTAAAGATATTAACACTAAGATTGCAGGCGGCGATTTTAAAAAGCTTCCTACATATCATCAGATAATTCTCGTAAAGAATAAACAAGGTCTTAAAAATCTTTACAGACTTATCTCTATGTCACATCTTAAT
>JAFOED010000041.1 GCA_017380355.1 Ruminococcus sp.
GTCGTGAGGTTATTATATCATAAACCTATAAATAAAATTATTTACATAAAAATCTGTTTATGATTCAATGTTCTCTCAGACATCAAAAGGTTTGTGAAACAAAACTTTTGCCTATGTCGTGAGGTTATTATATCATAAACCTATAAATAAAATTATTTACATAAAAATCTGTTTATGATTCAATGTTCTCTCAGACATCAAAAGGTTTGTGAAACAAAACTTTTGCTTATGTCGTGAGGTTATTATATCACCAAAGCTTACAATTCTCAATCACTATTCTTTTGTATTAACAACAAGATTTATGACGGGCAAAATGCATATATTTTGTCATTAATAATTGTGTATTATGTCAACTCGCTTTTATGAGAATTTTGTTGTATATCAAAATATCTTATGGTACTATTTTAATATAAATATTTCTGCGTTATGGAGAGATTGCTATGAATTTTGATATAGTTATTATCGGTGCCGGTCCCGGCGGAATATTTGCAGCATACGAACTTGTTAAACTAAAGCCTGAACTTAAAATTGCCGTTTTTGAAGCAGGTCACTCACTTGACAAACGTCGTTGTCCTATTGACGGAGATAAAATTAAATCCTGTATCGGATGCAAAAGCTGTTCGATTATGAGTGGTTTTGGTGGTGCAGGTGCTTTTTCTGATGGTAAATATAACATCACTAATGATTTTGGCGGAACTTTATACGAATATATAGGCAAAAAGCACGCTCTTGAGCTTATGCACTATGTTGACGAAATCAATATGCGTTTCGGTGGAGAGGGTTGCAAACTTTACTCAACAGCAGGTACTCGTTTCAAGACCTTATGTATTCAAAACGATCTGCATTTACTTGATGCATCAGTTCGTCATCTGGGTACAGACATCAATTACGTTGTTCTCGAAAACATTTATGCACAGCTTAAAGAAAAAGTAACCTTCTTTTTTGATACTCCTGTTGAAACCATTAAACTGATTCCAGGAGGATACGAAATCAGAGTTAAAGACGGAGCTTATTCTTGTGAAAAGTGTATTGTTTCTGTCGGTCGAAGTGGTAGCAAATGGATGGAAAAAATCTGCAAAGAACTTAGTATTCCTACTGAGTCAAACCGTGTGGACCTTGGTGTTCGAGTAGAGCTTCCTGCTACGGTGTTTGCTCATCTTACTGATGAACTATATGAAAGCAAAATCGTCTATCGTACAGAAAAGTATGGTGATAAGGTGCGTACTTTCTGTATGAACCCTAAAGGCGCTGTCGTTAACGAAAACACCAACGGTATCATCACAGTGAACGGTCACAGTTACGAAGACCCTGATATGCAGACTGAAAACACGAACTTTGCGCTTCTTGTATCTCTGCACTTTTCTGAACCGTTCAAAGATTCAAACGGCTACGGCGAATCAATCGCACGCCTTTCAAATATGTTAGGAGGCGGCGTTATCGTACAAAGATTCGGCGACCTTATCCGTGGTCGTCGTTCAACCGTAGGACGAATGGAAGGGGCATTTATCACGCCTACCTTACAGGCAACTCCGGGTGACCTGAGCTTAGTGCTCCCAAAACGTATTCTCGACGGAATTATCGAGATGATATACGCTCTCGACAAAGTAGCTCCCGGTACAGCAAACGAAGACACCCTGCTTTATGGTGTAGAAGTTAAGTTCTACAATATGGAAGTTGAAGTTAACAAACAACTCGAAAGCTGTTACCACGGTCTTTACATCATTGGTGATGGAAGCGGTATCACTCATTCCCTTTCTCACGCTTCTGCAAGCGGTGTACACGTAGCAAGAAGTATTGTAGAGTAATTAACAGATAAAGGAGATCAGATATATGAATTTTTTAGAAGAAAGAATCCTGAAAGACGGTATCGTAAAACCTGGCAACGTACTTAAAGTAGATAGCTTTTTGAATCATCAGATGGATATAGCACTTATGGAGGAAATCGGACGTGAGTTCAAACGTCGCTTTGCTGATAAAAATATCACTAAAGTCCTGACTATTGAAGCTTCAGGTATCGGTATAGCAGCTTTTGTTGCGAAAGAGTTCAACGTCCCTATGGTTTTTGCGAAGAAAACTAAGTCTATTAACATCGACGGCGAATTATACGTTGCCGAAGTCGAATCGTTCACACACAAAAACAAGAACCACGTTATTGTGTCGAAAAAATTCCTTCACGAAGATGAACACGTACTCATAATCGATGATTTTCTCGCTAACGGCTGTGCTTTGCAGGGTCTTATCTCCATCGTAGAATCTGCAAAAGCTGTAGTAGAAGGTTGTGGTATTGTCATCGAAAAAGGTTTTCAGTATGGTGGCAGAGCAGTTAGAAATATGGGCTACCCTGTAGAGTCGCTCGCTATCATAGACGCAATGGATGCTGACAATGGAACTATTACTTTCCGTGAACAAAACTGACAAATACATAAAAATGACATTCTATCTAAAATAAAAACAACTCCCTGAGAAGGTGTTTTACACACTCTCGGGGAGTTTTTATATTCTCTATTCTTTTTCACGAAATCAACCCAAGGTTATGTTTCCAGATTAAAATTCTGTTGACGGAGTCGTTAATCTGAGTCTCATTGATTTCGCCGTTTTCCACAGCGCTGATTATCGCATTAACTACGCTTACGTAATCCTCGCAAATTATCATATCGTTACCTGCTTTTACAGCGAGTACTGCGGCATTTTCACCGTCTGTGAACTGCTGTATTCCCTGCATAACAAGGTCGTCAGTAATAATAACTCCACTAAAGCCTAAGTCATTTCGCAGGATATCGTGGATAGGTTTCGAAAGGGAAGCAGGCATATTTTCGTCCATACATGTGACGATATTGTGGCTGACGAGTACTGAGTCAGCACCCGTCTCGATACCCGCGATAAACGGAAGAAAATCGCCATTCTCAAAATCGGAGTATTCGCGGTAGTCGTACGACATTGACTCGTGGGTATCAACACTTCCGCCATAACCCGGAAAGTGCTTAAGCGTTGAACCAATACGCTTTTCCTTCATAGTTTTCACTACACACTCAACGTACTGAGAAGTTTCTTCGTGAGAAAGGCTAAAGCATCGGTCGTAGATATAGTTTTCTTCACTAAGAGGTACGTCACAAACAGGTGCGAGATTTACGTTAACTCCGAGAGATAAGAGCAATTCGGCTTTCTCTATTGTATCGCTTTTTATAAGTTCAAAGCCACCCTCGTTATACAACTCTGACGGTGACCAGAAAGGTGTTGCACGCAACTGCTCGTTAGAGCTGACTCGCACAACCGTACCGCCTTCTTCGTCGGTAGAAACAAGCATAGGAATACTTGACAGCTCCTGATAGCTACCTATCATAGCACTCACTTCGTCGGCGGTTTTATCCGCGAAAGAATGGCTATAAAGACAGATTGAGCCGACATTATATGAGCAAGCCGCTTCAATATCGACACCCTCGTGACAGCTGACCATCATCATCTGTGCAACTTTTTCTTCGAGTGTCATCTGTGAAATAACGTCTGTGTAATCGACAGTTTCTGTCTGAGGCTGAGTCGGCTCTTCGGTTACCGGCTCTGTGGCTTGTGTCTGAGCTTCTGTTGCGCTGTTTTCATCTTCTGATTTATCGGAGAAAAAGTAAGCGGAAGAAAAAGCTACTGCTAACACAAGAATAACGCTTATTATACTTATGACCGCAAATTTACCTTTAGACATAAAATCACCTCTGAGGGTAGTTTATCTGACAAGTCTTATAGTTGCCGCTACTGTACCATCGCTTTTTACCATACCGTAGTCAACATAGGTTTCATCTTTTCTGCACTTAATCGTAAGGGTTTCACCCTCATAACTCTGAGCTTTATACGCAATCTCGATTTCTTTTACAGGTTTTTCTTCTAACTCTTCCTTTGTGAACACACCCATCAGCACACGTATGTACTGAGCATTATTCATATGCTGTACAAGATCGATATCTGTACTGCGAATTGTGTATGTGCTAAGAGTCTCAGCCTCGCTAAAATCGTCGCTCACACGAGAGAAGTTTTCTTCAATAGCAAGCTCTTCGCAAAAATCGAAACCATCAGGATAAACCTCACCTACACGCTGAAGCTTACCGCTTGATGTATCGACAACCGTCCACTCACTCTTACCTCTGATAAGTATGCCGTTTTCGTCGCTAATAAGGTAGTGTCTGTTTGCACGAACACGGGATGGTTTCTCAGGCCATGTAGAAAGCGTAACTTTCTGTGACATTGAAGGTCTTTCTATAATCTGTGCTTTTGTTCTGACAGTAATCCAAAAAAGATTCTCCCCTAGGTCAGATGAGCTAAGTTTGAGCTGTTCAGCATGTTCGGTAGCCATATCCATAAAGACAGTAAAAATATGATAGATGCTAAGCTTTCCTGTATTGTCACACTGCGACAACGCAATGTGCGAATCTTTTACAAATTTATTAGCCATAATTCATACTCCTTTAGTTTATATGAGTGATTATATCACCACAAAACCATTAGTGCAACAAAAAAGGCAGTCAGGAAAACTGACTGCCTTACTTATATAATTACTCTACAGCGCTGAAGTTATCTTTGTCTACGCCACAAAGTGGGCATACGAAATCTTCAGGTAAAAGATCAAACTGTGTACCTGGCTCGATACCGTTTTCAGGAGAGCCTTTTTCTTCGTCATAAACCCATCCGCAAATATCACAAGCGTACTTCATAGAAGTGTCACCTCCCGTTTCTTTTAAATCACCCATAATCTCAGAACACAAAGCTTCAAGCTGTGCGTTACTCTCGTCATTTAACGCTGACATAATTTTCACTTCTGTTGGCATAAATTCGAGATTCTTACTTTTTGAAAGCATCTCTTTCATAACTTTTGCCGCCATTGGAGCCCAGCTACCGTTTTCGATAAACGCAACTTTCTTGTTCTGGAAATTGCGTTCTGTGAGATGATCGATAAACTGGCGCATAAATGGGAAAATATCTGCGTTATATGTTGTCGTAGCAAGTACGATTTTGTCATATCTGAAAGCATCCTCAACAGCTTCTGCCATATCAACTCTGGCTAAGTCGTTGAGCACAACTTTCTTCGCACCTTTTCCATAAAGCATTTCTGAGAGTTTGAGCACTGCATCTTTAGTATTCCCATAAACTGAGGTATATGCAATCATAATACCTTCTTCTTCAGGTTTATAAGAAGACCATGTATCGTAAAGTCCTTTGTAATAAGAGAGATTTTCTGAAAGCACAGGACCGTGCAGAGGACATATTGTGTTAATCTCTAATTTAGATGCTTTTTTGAGAAGTGACTGCACCTGCACGCCGTACTTGCCAACAATACCGAAATAGTATCTGCGTGCTTCACAAGCCCACTCTTCTTCTACGTCAAGCGCACCGAATTTACCGAAAGCATCTGCAGAAAACAGCACTTTATCAACATCATCGTATGTAACGATAACTTCAGGCCAGTGCACCATAGGAGCAGTAACAAAAGTAAGAGTGTGTTTACCTAAAGAGAGTGTGTCGTTTTCGCCGACTACAATCTGCTTGTCTGAAAAATCTGTGCCAAAGAAATTCTTCATCATATTAAAAGCTTTTTGTGAAGAAACAATTTTAGCATCAGGGTACGCGCTCACAAAAGCTGTAATATTTGCCGAATGGTCAGGCTCCATATGTTGAACAACGAGAAAGTCAGGCTGTCTGTCACCTAAAGCTTCCTTTATGTTATTAAGCCACTCATCTTTAAAATTTTTGTCGACAGAATCCATAATCGCAATTTTTTCGTCAATAATTGCGTAGGAGTTATACGCCATACCGTTAGGCACATCGTACTGTCCCTCAAACAAATCAATTTCGTGATCATTTACGCCAATATATTTAATGTCATTTGAAATAAACATTTTCTACACCCCTTTGAAAATAATGTATAAATTATATCATTATCTCTTACAAAATTCAAACTAAAAATTTACCATATAAAAAGTAACAGCTAAAAGCACCTAAATTATGATAAAGTTTCTGAAAACAAAACGCACCTAAAAAGGTGCGTTTAAAATCATTTTGTATATATAGCAACCGAATTTTCGCCGTCACATTCAGAAAGTCGAACAGCAACAGCTTCATCTAAAGATGTCGGAATATTCTTTCCAACGAAATTCGCTTTAATCGGAAGCTCGGAGTGACCGCGGTCAATAAGTACACACAGCTGAATACGTGACGCTCTTCCTAAATCGAGTACAGCGTCAAGAGCGGCACGAGCAGTACGTCCCGTGAAAATAACGTCATCTACAAGCACGACCGTCTTTCCTGTTATATCAAAATCAACCTTAGTATCGGTAAGCACAGGGGTATCATCAGACTTTTCACGGTCATCTCTATAGTGAGTAATATCGAGCACGCCGACTTCGACTCTGTTTTTATCGATTTCGTAAATATTTTCAGCGAGTCTGTGTGCAAGCGGAACACCACGCGATTTAATACCTATAAGGCACAGGTTTTTTGTACCGCGATTCTTCTCGATAATCTGGTGAGATATTCGCTTTAACACACGATTAATATCAGATTCATTAAGCAGCTGTGCTTTGAGTTCCATAGCGTTCTCCTTAGAATAGCAAAGTTATTATTCTACTATTGTAGAATAACATCTACAAGGCTGTGTTGTCAATGAAAACAAAGAAATCGTTTTATCCTTGACAATATTCTTCTAAAAATGTACTATATAGGGTGTATGAAAAACAAAATCTGGAGGGATACTTGTGAAAAATACTGACAAGTCTATGGAAAAAATCGTTGCTTTATGTAAAGGCAGAGGTTTTGTATATCCGGGCTCTGAAATTTACGGCGGTTTAGCTAATACTTGGGATTACGGCCCACTTGGTATGGAGCTCAAGAACAACATCAAAAAAGCATGGCTCAAAAAGTTTGTACAGGAGAACAAGTACAACGTAGGTCTTGACTCTGCTATTCTTATGAATCCGCAGACATGGGTGGCATCTGGTCACTTAGGCGGCTTCTCTGACCCTCTTATGGACTGTAAAGACTGTAAGACTCGTCACAGAGCTGACAACCTCATCGAGGATTTCGATGGTACTAACGTTGCAGGCTGGACAAACGAGCAGATGACTGAATACATCAAAGAGAAGAACATTCCTTGTCCTAACTGTGGCAAGCAGAACTTCACAGACATCAGACAATTCAACCTTATGTTCAAAACTTTCCAGGGCGTTACTGAGGACTCAAAAGCTGAGCTTTACCTCCGTCCTGAAACAGCACAGGGTATTTTCGTAAACTTCGCGAATATTCAGCGTACAACACGTAAGAAGGTTCCTTTCGGTGTTGCACAGATTGGTAAGTCTTTCAGAAACGAAATCACACCTGGTAACTTTATTTTCCGCGTTCGTGAGTTTGAGCAGATGGAACTTGAGTTCTTCTGCAAGCCCGGTACAGATTTAGAGTGGTTTGCATATTGGAAAGAAACTTGTAAAAATTGGTTGCTCAGCCTTGGTATGAAAGAAGAA
>JAFOED010000042.1 GCA_017380355.1 Ruminococcus sp.
GAACCTGCCATGTAAGAGAGACCTTCGCTCTTCAATGAAATACCAGGTGAAGATGAAGATGTCATAACACGCTTACCGGTTGACGCAACGCCGTATACCATATTGATAGCAGCAACTTCACTTTCAGCCTGTAAGAAGCAACCGCCGATTTTAGGCATTTTCTTTGCCATATAAGCAGCGATTTCTGTCTGTGGAGTAATAGGATAACCGAAGTAGTGCTTACAACCAGCTAAAATCGCAGCCTCTGCAATAGCTTCGTTACCTTTCATCAAAACTTTATCTGCCATAATCTCACCTCTCTACCTTAATTACGCAGTCAGGACACATTGTTGCACAGAAAGCACAACCAATACAGCTGCTCTCATCAGTGATAACAGCAGGATGATGTCCCTTTTTGTTGATTTCGTCTTTTGCAAGGATGAGCAAGTTCTTCGGACACGCCTGTACGCACAGTCCGCAACCCTTGCAGTTGTCTGTTTTAAAAGTTAATTTAGCCATTAAAACTCTCCCTTTCCTTATAGTTTCTTTGTCTTATACAGGTCTTGCCTGAAGACTCAGTGGCAAGAGATTTTCAATCTTGTCGCATAAGTCATTATATATGCTTTCTTCTACCGTTGTATACACAAGCGGAAGGTTAGTAAGCTTTGCTACCTCGTTAGCATACTCAACAGAGCTTATAACATCATCAGGTGTTGTCACAGCGCCTAAATTAGAGTTGTTGATAATACCTGTGAAGTTAATGTGAGAAGCGATTTCAATCTCACGCATAACTTCAAAAGTCGACTGTGCATCTCGTGTGAGTGGTCTGTAGCAGTTGATTACAAGATACATCTCATAATCGTTTTCTTCTTTTATTTTTGGGGCTAAACGACCAAGTGCAAGTGCGCCTCTGTCGTCACCGCCGACATCTATGATAACAGAAAGCTCTTTATCATCAGTGATAGCGTACATATCCTGCGGTAATGCAGGAATGTCAACGTTGGAATTTGCAAACTGAGATACGATAAGTCGTATGCCGTTGTCTTCAAATTCACCACTTGAATCTTTTGTACGGAAGTACGGATTAACTATATCAAGGTCAGCAACCGCTACGTTATCGCGCTGTTTTCTAAGCTCGAGCGCCATATTAACCGCAACGTTTGTTTTACCGCTTCCGTAATGTCCGCACAAAAGCGTGATTCTCTTAAATTCTTTCATAACTGTTGTATATATAGCTTAAATTAAAGCTTATTTCTCTGGATTTTGCCGCTGACAGTTTTAGGAAGTTCATCTCTGAACACAACAAGTCGTGGATACTTGTACGGAGCTGTACGGCTCTTAACGTATGACTGAATTTCTTTCTTCAGTGCTTCACTTGCCTCTGTGCCCTTAGTAAGAACGATAGAAGCCTTGACAATCTGACCTCTGACTTCGTCAGGAGCAGCAGAAACACCGCACTCGAGTACGTATGGAAGCTCCATAATAACAGACTCGATTTCGAAAGGTCCGATACGATAGCCTGAGCTCTTGATAACGTCGTCAACACGACCTTCGTAGAAGAAGAAGCCGTCCTCATCACGCCACGCAACGTCGCCTGTGTGATAAATTCCGTCGTGCATAACTTCTCTTGTCTTCTCTTCGTCGCCGTAGTAGCCAACAAACAGACCGCATGGGTGACCGTTCTTGAGGTTAACAACAATCTCACCAGGCTCACCGTCAGGTACTTCGTTGCCATCAGCATCAACAAGCTGTACGTCGTAGATAGGAGCAGGCTTGCCCATAGAGCCGATTTTGTGCTTAGCGCCTGTCATATTACCAACAATCATTGTACTCTCTGTCTGACCGAAGCCTTCGATAATCTGAAGTCCTGTAGCATTCTCAAACTGACGATAAACCTCAGGGTTTAACGCTTCACCAGCAGTAGTCATATGCTGTACGGATGAGAAGTCGTATTTTGAAATATCCTGCTTTACCATCATTCGAAGCATTGTAGGTGGAGCACAGAAAGTAGTAATCTTGTATTTAGCGAACATCGGCAGAATATCTGCTGCGTCGAAACGGTCGAAGTCGTAAACGAATGTTGCTGCTTCGCACAGCCACTGACCATAGAGCTTGCCCCACATAGCCTTAGCCCAACCTGTGTCGGAAATTGTGTAGTGCAGACCCTCAGGGTCAACATTGTGCCAGTATTTCGCTGTATGGAAGTGACCGAGCGGATAGCGGTAGTTATGAGCCGCAATCTTAGGATAACCTGAAGTACCTGATGTAAAGTACATAAGCATAAGGTCATCACCGCACGGAGCATCTTCTGTTCTGTTGTAGTGTGTAGAATAAAGTGTGTATTCCTCATCGAAGGTACGCCAGCCGTCCTTTGTACCGTTAACGATGAGCTTATTTTGAGTCCGTCGTAATCCTTAGACGCAATATCAACCTGATCTGCAACACCGTCGTCAGCAGTACAGATAACAGTGTTGATACCAGCACTCTTTAATCTGTACTCAAGGTCGTGCGCCTGAAGCTGGTTAGGAGCTGGAATAGCAACAGCGCCGAGTTTGTTAAGACCAATCATAGCGAACCAGAACTGGTAGTGACGCTTTAAGATAAGCATAACCCTGTCGCCCTTCTTGATACCTAAAGACTTGAAGTAGTTAGCACACTGAGCTGATGCTTTCTTGATATCCTTGAAAGTGAATCTGCGCTCTGTGTGGTCTTTCGAAATGTGAAGCATCGCAAGCTTATCTGGCTTTTTGTCAGCGAGTGCGTCAACCAAGTCGAAAGCAAAGTTGAATTTATCAGTATTTTTGAACTTGATTGATGTAGGGGTACCCTTTTCGTTCTCCTCAACATCAACAAACTGCTTGTAAATACGGTCGCTCTCGTGTTTACGTGGGCTGTGCTTGATTTCCACAAGCTTGCCGCTTGAGAGCTCAGGGATTTCCTCACCTGTAGGATTTAATACGATAGCGTAGAACACGCAGTCCTTGCCATTTACAGCAATCATACCGTGTGGTTTATCAGAGTCAAAGTAGATAGAGTCGCCAGGGCCTAAAATCTCCTTGTGCTCACCTACCTGAACCATAAGGTTACCTTCAATTACAATGTCAAGCTCCTGACCCTCGTGGGTTGTAAGCTCGATGTCGCGCTGCTGAGCTTCTTCGTCGTAAACAGAACGAACGTAAAGTGGCTCTGCAATACGATTCTGGAATGCGTAAGCGAGGTTAAAGTAAGTCATACCGTGTGCCTGAGCAACCTTCTGACCAAAACCTGAACGTGTCACACAATAATTCTTAAGGTTAGGTGAATAACCCTCGATAATATCAGTAACGTTTACAGAAAGTGCCATCGCACAGCGATAAATAAACGCAAAGTTTAAGTCGCTTTTACCTGCTTCACAATCGAGATATTCGTCTACTGTAACGTCAGTTTTTAAAGCCATCTGCTCAACACTGAGATTCTGGATTTCTCTTAGCTCCCTGATTCTGGCAGCCATTTCCTGAATTTTGTAATCAAGACCTGAAATTTGTTTCATAATAAAAACTCCTTGTTTCGTCAGGACGAAAAAAGCACCCGTCCCAAAGTTATCTTTGAGACGAGCGCATAAAAATCACCCGCGGTACCACTCAAATTGCGATACAATCGCCACTCTCGAAGTCTAACAACTTCTATGCATTCACGCAGCAATCACGGAGAGGTTCTACTAACTAAAAAGCGTTCTTCCTCTCGGCTCAGAAGCTACAAACACAGAAGCTGTATTCCGACGACTCACACCAACCGTCGTCTCTCTGAAGGTCATACTAATGCGTACTCTTCGTCATAGCCTTTAAAATATTTAGGTTATACTACCATATTTTTTCAAAGATGTCAAGATTTTATCGATATTTACAGCTTATTTCTCTGGATTTTTCCGCTGATTGTCTTAGGAAGTTCATCTCTGAACACAACAATACGCGGATATTTATACGGAGCTGTACGGCTCTTAACGTACGACTGAATCTCTTTTTTCAGCTCTTCACTAGGGTTTGTGCCCTTTGTCAGCACGATTGAGGCCTTGACTATCTGTCCTCTTACTTCGTCAGGTTCAGCTGAAACACCGCACTCAAGAACGTATGGAAGTTCCATGATAACAGACTCGATTTCGAAAGGTCCGATACGATAGCCTGAGCTCTTGATAACGTCGTCAACTCGACCTACATACCATAAGAATCCGTCCTCATCACGCCACGCTGTGTCGCCTGTGTGATAGTAGCCGTCGTGGTAAACTTCCTTTGTCTTTTCTTCATCGTTGTAGTAGCCAAGGAAAAGACCACACGGAACTTTGTCCTGAGTTTTGATACAGATTTCGCCTGCTTCACCGTCAGGAACTTCGTTTCCGTCAGGGTCTAAGAGGTAAATATCATAAAGTGGTACAGGCTTACCCATAGAACCGAGCTTAGAAGTCTCGCCGATAAGGTTTGCGATAGAAAGAGTTGTTTCTGTCTGACCGAAACCTTCTTTGAGTTTGAGTCCTGTTGACTTCTTAAACTGCTTGTAAACCTCAGGGTTAAGCGCTTCACCTGCGGTGGTTGCACGCTTAACTGAAGAAAAATCGTATTTTGAAAGGTCCTGCTTAATCATCATTCTGAGCATTGTAGGCGGTGCACAGAAAGTAGTGATTCCGTACTGCGCAAACATAGGAAGAATATCAGACGCGTCAAAACGGTCGAAGTCGTATGTAAATACTGCACCTTCAGAAAGCCACTGTCCGTAGAGCTTACCCCACAGAGCTTTACCCCAACCGGTGTCTGAGATAGTAAAGTGGAGTCCGTCAGCAGACACTCCGTGCCAGTACTTCGCAGTGATAAAATGACCAAGCGGATATTTGTAAGAATGGAGTGCGATTTTAGGATAACCTGTAGTGCCTGATGTAAAGAACATAAGCATCGGGTCATCACCGCACGATGTGTCTTCGTTTCTGTAGTAATGTGCTGAGAAGAGGTCAATTCCCTCATCAAAGTTGTGCCATGAATCTCTCTCGCCGCCAACTAAAATTTTAGTCTTTAATGTAGGAGATTTCTCCTGTGCTGCGTCTACCTGATGTGATACATCACCGTCAGCAGTACAAACGATTGCACTTACACCTGCAGCGTTAAAGCGATATTCAAAGTCGTGCGCCTGAAGCTGGTTAGTCGCAGGAATAGCGATAGCACCGAGCTTGTGCAGACCTAAAATAGCAAACCAGAACTGATAATGACGTTTTAAAACAAGCATAACTCTGTCGCCTTTTTTGATGCCTAAAGACTTAAAGTAGTTTGCTGCCTGTGCAGATTTACGCTTCATATCGTTGAAAGTAAATCTTTTCTCGTTTTTATTAACGTCAATGTGAATCATCGCGAGCTTATCAGGATTTTTCTTCGCGATAGCGTCCACAGTATCAAAAGCAAAGTTATATTTGTCTTCGTTTTCGAAGTCGATAGCCTGAAGACAACCGTTTGAGTCAACTGTTGTCTTGATAAACTCTTCACACAAGAGCTTTGCTTCTTTAACTTCGTTGTGTGACATAAGAGTATCGCGGATTATATCTTCAGACTCATTTTCACCCGGAAGTACAACAGCTAAGAACTGACAGTCCTCACCGTCAACAGCAATCATGCCGTGAGGAGATGAAGAGTTATAGTAGATAGAGTCGCCCTCAGAAAGATATTCGATATTGTCACCAACCTGAATCTTCAGTCTACCCTTTAAAATAAAGTTAAACTCCTGACCGGAGTGCTTAACAAGGTGGATAGGCTTATCCTGAAGCTCCTGAGAATACTGATATGTTACAAAATAAGGTTCTGAAATCTTCTTTCTAAACCACGGAGCAAGGTTCTGTACAACAATGCCGTCTTCTTTAGCTGTTTGCTGACCCTGACCCTTTCTTGTTACTGTATAGGATGAAAGCAAAGCGCTCTTACCTTCAAGCAAATCAGAAATGCCAATACCAAAAGCAAGCGAACATTTGTGAATAAAAGTAAACGGGAAGTCGAGCTTACCGGACTCAAAGTCGCGGTACTCTTCAACGCTTACTTCAGTTTTCTTCGCCATATCCTCCGGTGTGAAACCGAAGATTTCGCGCATTTCTTTAATTCGTACGGCAACCTCCAGAAGCTTTTCTGTTTGAACCTGAGCCATAACGATTCCTCCTTCAGGAAAATATACTTGCAAAATAATAAAAAACCCGTCTCAAAGAAACTTTGAGACGGGTGTAAAATACACTCGCGGTACCACTCAAATTGCAGATGAAAATCTGCCACTCTCGGAATCCAACAATTCCTATGCCTTTACGCAGCAATCACGGAAGGCGTCTACTGACTTTCGTGTTCGGGCCTTCGGCTCAGAAGTGATAGGCACTATAAACATCCGTTATCGGTTCACACCATCCACCGACTCTCTTAAAACAAACATTTAAAGCCGTCTTCGTCACAGCCTTTATATTTTTTGTAAAGTTTATCACTTTAAATCGTACTTGTCAAGAATTTATAAGAGATTTTTTGCATTTTACGCACAAAAAATCAATTTACTACTACACAAACAGCGATTTTTGTGTTATGATACATATATATTATGTTAAGGAGCTAAATATGTTTAGTAAAATTCAGCAGCTCGATGACCTTGTTGTCAAGAAAATTGCAAGGCTGCACTCGCCTTTTCTAAACAGAATAATGGTTATTTTCACTAAGCTCGGTAACGGAGCTTTCATCTGGTGGATTACGCTGTGCTTTCCGTTCCTGCTTATGAAAAAAAATCGCGACATTGTTGTTTACCTGACGCTTGCACTGGGCGTTACCTTTGTAGTCGGTGAAATCATCATAAAGCACATTATCGGTCGTATGCGTCCGAGTTCTAAACTCGAAGACGAAGAACTTATCATAAAGCGTCCGAAAGACTACTCCTTCCCATCAGGACACACAGCTTCTTCGTTTACTGCTTTTACCGTTACGCTTATGTGCTGTCCGCCGTATATTTTCTTTCCGGTGCTTTTTGTTGCTCTTATTATCGGCTTTTCGAGAATGTATCTCAGAGTTCATTATCTAAGCGACGTTGTATGCGGTATGATTTTAGGTATCATCAGCGGCAGTGTATGCACCATTTTGTTCGAGCGTTGGATGGCTCATCTGTTCGTGTGATTTTTTTGAATATTTATATCATAAAAGAAGGCTTTGTAAAAAAAGTCTTCTTTTTTTGTTTATTTTTCAAAAAAGCTGTTGACTTGTAAAATATTACTATTTGTAAAAAAATGT
This sequence comes from Ruminococcus sp., assembly GCA_017380355.1. Taxonomy (GTDB): domain Bacteria; phylum Bacillota; class Clostridia; order Oscillospirales; family Acutalibacteraceae; genus Ruminococcoides. The sequence continues at coordinate 7,239 of JAFOED010000042.1, forward strand.
ATGTTAATTTCGTTTATGGAACTTATGTGAATTTTTTGGTAAAATACAAGGAAAACTATGAAAAAGTATAAAACCTAGATATTAACTAGATGTTTTTGCACAGTTTTCCTTGTTTTCCACAGAGTTTTCCACATAGTTTATTTCAAACAGGAATTATACAAACTGTATATTGCTAAATTCAAATTTTATTTAAGAAACTTAATGTTTACTTTTTAGAAAAATAATGCAATATCGGTATATATTACACCTATTTCGTTCAATATATATATAAACAACAAGGCGGTGCAATATGATAAAAGGTATAAATCATCAGGTGATTGAAGTGACGCAAACAGACAACAGATACTACGAACGGGCATTTCTGGTTTTAAGACCCGAATACGCGTCAGCACAACGCGATTTGCTAGAAAAAGAAGCCAGGAAGATGCTGGAACAAATGGATACAGTATCGTGTGTAAAATCAAAACGTGTTTTCAAAAACATAATAGCACCGTCTATAATCTCATGTGCTATAGGTGCAATATGCTCAGCGCTTATCCTTTCTATATAAAGTATGAATACCACTCCCCTGTCATATATTAGTAAAAATATGATGGGGGTTTTTATATGAACGAAAAGCGTTTTTTTACTTTATCTTTACTGGGCTCTTTATTTATCTACGCACTCGCTTCGCTTTTGCACTTTATTTATGACTTAAGCGGTGGGTCGGCTCTTTCTGTTCTTTTCGGAGCAGTTAACGAAAGCGTGTGGGAACACGTAAAAATCTTTTCCTTCGCTTTTATTACATGGAGTTTCATTGAGCTACTCGTTATTAAACCACCGTTTAAAAAGTATGTTACCGCAAAAGTTTTATCTCTTTACTTTCTCACTCTCTCTATTATCGTGTTCTTCTACACGTATACGACTATACTTAAAAAACCGATACTGCTCGTAGACCTCATCTCTTCTGCTGTTTTCGTTGTGCTGTCACAGTATATCTCGTATTTACTCACTGTCAGGGACAACGATATACAGCGCTATTTCTGTGTTGCTCTTTTTCTGCTTTCCTTGGCCCTTATTATGCTCTTCAGCTTCACGATTTTTCCTCCAAAAATCGAGCTTTTTAAAGACCCTGTGACTAACCGCTACGGTTTAGACAGCACTAAAGTCGACGTAGGCGCAATTTTTCTCGATAAATCTTGTTAAATACTGATAAAAAGCGTGATTAATTCAAAATTTATACTTTACCTTGCAAACTATATGTGGTACAATTTAATAGTATAAGTCTAATATATAGTGTATGAGGAAAACTAATATGGAAAATCAGAATAGAGAAAAGAAAGACGATATTATTGCGGGTCGTAATCCCGTCACAGAAGCACTTGCTTCAGGCAGACCTATTGAGAGCATTTTAGTTGCTAAAAACAATCACGCAGGCTCTGTTGTCGCTATTATTTCAAAAGCTAAGAAAAAAGGTATTACTATAAAAGAAGTCGACCAGAAGAAGCTCGACTTTATGACAGGTGGCGCTACTCATCAGGGCATCGTTGCTATCGCTGCTGTGAAAGAATACTCGAGTGTCGAGGACATCTTCGCTCTTGCAGAGAAGCGAAACGAAGCACCGTTTATCGTGATTTTAGATGAAATCGAAGACCCACACAACCTGGGTGCTATAATCCGTACTGCAGAGTGCTCAGGTGCACACGGAGTTATTATCAAAAAGCGTCACAGCGCAGGTCTTTCATACACCGTAGGCAAGGCTTCCGCAGGTGCTGTAGAGTACGTACCAGTCGCAAGAGTCAACAACATCTCTTCTGTTATCGATGAAATCAAAGAACGCGGTGTATGGGTTTACGGTGCCGATATGAACGGTACTGACTATATGAAGTGCGATTTTTCAGGCGGCGCAGCTATCGTTATCGGTAACGAAGGCAAAGGCATTTCAAGACTTGTTCGTGAGAAGTGCGACGCTATTGTTTCCCTTCCTCTTAAGGGAAAGATTAACTCACTTAACGCATCAGTTGCCGCAGGCATCATTATGTATCGAATTTCTTCAACACGATAATTTGTTTTACTAAAATATAACGCAAGGGAGGAGTTGATGAGATGAAAATCTGGCGCAGAGACAGCTC
>JAFOED010000043.1 GCA_017380355.1 Ruminococcus sp.
ACAGGTGAAATTGACGTTACATTTAAGTATGATATAGCTACTAACTCTTACTATTCTGATGATACTGATTATGTTGAGAAATTTATTGTAACATCTAATGATGGCGTTAGTGTTAATAGCACAGATGTAACAGTTTCACTCAGTAGCAGCGTAGGTTTGAATAATGTTTTTGGTCACTACACAAGTCATTATGTATTGGCACCTGACACAGAAAACTACGACATCGAGTCACCTGTTACTTACACACTTACTCCTGACCTTAAAGCAGATGGTACAGCTGATGGTACATACACACTTAGCATCGCACTTTCAGATGCTGAAAAGGTTGAGATCAGTGTTGACGGCACTAAGGTTGCTGACAAAGCTATCGGTTCAACATTCACACAAGAGATTACTCCTCCAGATGGTCAGTATCTTTCAGGTGTAACTACAACACCTGATGTTAATGCATCAATTACAGATAATACTGTAACATTCAAAGTTCCTGAAACTAACGTAAACATCGATCCTGAATTTACTGACTACTCATACGTTGAGTTTACAGACACAACAGGCCTTACAATCACAGGTCTTAAGGGTGGTTACAAAGCAGGCGAGAAGGTAGAAATCACAGTAGCTCCTGCATCTGAGCAGGTTACAATTTCTAATATCGTTGCTGATAACGATGCTGCTGTAATTGTAGACAACGGCAATGATTGGACTATCACAATCGATGCTATGCCTGCTGAAACATACATCACAATCACTCCTACAGTTGACGCTAAGTTTATCATGGATTACGGTATGACTGCTATCGGTAACTTCGGCACAGGTGTTACAACTGGTTTCGGTACTGTTTCTATGAAGATCGGCGACACAGCTCTTGCTAAGGGCGGTTATGCTGATAAGACAGAAGCTGTTACATACACAGCAACTGAGTCTAATGCTAACTATACATTTGCAGGTTTCTACTCAGACGCTGATTGCAAAAATGTATTAACTTACGAAAACACATACACTGTAACTCCTACAAAGGACACAACTGTTTACACACTTTGGGCACGTAGACAGTACATGGACTTTGATAGCGGTACTGCTAATATTGTTAAAGAATTAGTTTATGATAAGGAAGAACGTGTTTATACACTTTCTACTGTTTTAGCAGACAAAAGTTCCGAAAATGCTATCTCTAAGAGTGCATGGTTCCAGGTTACTAACGATAAGAACAGCTGGACTGCTGACCCAAGTTACCATCACTTTGGTAGTGACTTTAGCGTATCACACAATGGTTGTGCTTTTGACGCTACTATTTCTTGGAATGATGGTGGCGACAGCTGGAAACTTTCTACATCTGCTGCTAATGACACTGCTATTAAGTTTATCCTGACTCCAACAGGTAATACTGCAATCGATTTCTCTGCTCAGGTAGGTGAAGTTGGTGATTTAGTATACCTTTCATCAGGTCGTCTTGACCTCCCAGGTTCTTATGTTGCTGCAGATTTTGAAGCAAACATTAAGTTTACTCACATTGAGGAGTCTGCTAATCCAACCGACACATATGTAGCAAACGAAGGCGAGAACCGTGAGAAATACAAGAGATTAAGCCTTGATGAAGCTCAGACAGTTTCTTTTGAGGTTCAAATTACAGGTAATAGAGCTGCAGACTATGAGGTTGATACCTTCGTTGTATATCACATCAACACAGAAAGTTATACACTCGTTTCACCAGAAACTAAGGGTAACAACACATATGCTGGTTCTGTATTCGTAGATGGTGACGCTTATATCGTTCCTGTTTACTTCCTTACAGAAGAATACGCTGAGAAAAACAACCTCGCTGAGATCGATATCTACTTCGACGCTACAGCAATCAAAGACCAGGCTTGGGGTCCATTCGTAGCTTGCTACGCTTGGGGTACAAATGGCGCTGAGTACAACGGTGGTTGGTCAGGTCAGATGATGATTCCTTCTGAAGACGGTCTTTCATTCTACACAATGATCACTGTTCCTAAGGCTACTGCTGAGAATCCTCCTTCAGTTCCTCAGGGTGTTACTTTCAACAACTACTTACAGTCTACTGTTCCAGGTTCTAACGCAGGTACTTTCGGAATCACTTCTACACAGTACCAGTGTTACGACTATCGTGAACCAATCACACTTTACGAGTTAGGTTACGAAGTTATTACTTTCGTTGCTAAAGACTCAACTGACGGTTACCACGGTGACCACGCAAATGGTGTTACTTCTAACCCTATTTCTAAGGATGTTGACATCTTTGAAAAATACGATTTTGAATATCTCTACAGTCGTGACGGTGTTACACCTATGGACTTAACAGGTCAAGAAATTCTTAACGCTCCTGAACTCAGCGATACAAACAAAGCTGATTACTATGTTGTTAACGAAGGTGACCTTAGATACTACAAAGATAAACACGGTTATCAGGGTGACCCTTCATACGAAGGTAAATGGACCGTTGAATGGTGGGTATTTGACAGCGAAGGAAATTATAAGACAAACATTATTTCTGACGCATTCTACAATGATATAGCAAATGGCGATGGCACAACATACCTCCAGAACGCTCTTGGTTTAACTAAGGAACAGGCTGCAGGCAAGTCAATCGCAATTTCTTATGAACATGAGAATAACTACTCAGTTGATGGTGCTACCCACCAGATTTCTTACGACGGTCAGTGGTATGGTAACATGCTCGACCATACAGTTACTGGTAACGTACTCGTTGGTCTCCTCGGTGAAGATAATAATACTTACGAAATCGACGACGATAACGTAGCTGATTACGGTGAAGGTTATCTCGTAGATGAGAACGGTGATAAGCACGCATCACTTGAAATCACTATGGATCTCGGTGAAGCTTCACTCTCAGCTGTTCGTAAGGATGGTTATCGTTTCATTGGTTGGCATACTCGCCAGCCAAACGGTACTTATAAGCTCATCAGCAACGCTTATGACTACACAACATATATCAACAACAATACAACTTACTATGCTATCTTCAAACAGATTCAGTCTGGTGAAGTTGTAATCAACCACGCTGTTTATAAGAACACTGACCCTGCTATTCCTGATCACGGCGGTGTATCAGAAATGTCAATCGAAGTTTATAACAAGAATGGTTTACTTGTTTCAAGTACTCCAAGTACATCACGTTCAACAACTTCATTCGAGGGTACTGATGGCGAAACATACACAATCAAAGTTATCACAAAACCTCTTATGAACGGTCAGTTCTTCGCTTGGTATACAGATTCTGAGAACTCAGACGGTACTAAGACATACGAAGAGATCTTAACTGATCCTAACGCAATTGGTAAGACAGAAACTGTTTCTGCTGAGTTTGAATACACATTTGATAATTCTACATCTCTGAAGAATATCAACATCTATTCTGACGTAAGACGTGTTTCTAACAAAGCAAACCTCTACTACAAGTACAGAAACCGTTACGGTGATATTAAGACTTACACAGTAAAAGATTACGTGCTCACTGACGATGAGTGTGGAGGTTACGTAGGTAACAAAGGTATCGAGTACTGCCCAACATTCTTAACATGGTGTGAAGGTAAAGATCCAGAGGGTAATGACTTTGGGTTCTATCTCCATCCAGATCGTATCGCTGAATATCAGGAGAAAGGTTACGATATCTTAGAAACATATAACCTCATCGATGCTTTAGCTCCTAAGGCTGATGTAACTGAAGCATTCGGTCAGGAAATCAAGTGGTTAGTAACAGAGGTTAACCTTACAACTGCTTCTTCAGAAATCATTCTCGTAGCAACACAGGATGACCTTAAGTACACTATCAACTACGATATGCCTGGTGACAGTAACAGTATTACTAAGTATTACAACGAGCTTGTTGAAATTGATGCTCCAGCAACTGACGCTTACGGCAAAAACTTCTCATACTGGTATGAGCCAGCAACAGACGAGATTCTTACTTATAACAGATTCTATAACTACAGAGTTGTAGAGAATAAGACTATTGTTGCAGTATACGACGCTGATATCCTTGAAGATTGGACACCATCTGTAAACTCAGTAACATATACTCGTGAGTTTGACGATAATGGTGACTATATCTACACTGACTTCTTACTTGCTTACAACAATGTAAACGGCGCTAAGGTAGCTGATCTTATTGCTGAGGGTAAGGACATCAACTATGGTTACTTCCTCGTAAGAAATCCAGCAGATGTTATCACGACTTCAGCAGAAGTTTCAGATCCAAAAAAATATCCAGCAGTTGATAAGTATAGTGCTGATTGGAAAGATGGATTACAGTCAGTTATCGACAATAATAAGAGCAATGCTATCACTGTTGGTGGTAAGGATTACAACTGCTACTTCTACAACCTCACTGGCAGAGAGCTCACAAACTTCAACCGTTGTGACGCATTTATCAGATATGATAACACTAAGCTCGATAAGCAGAACGTATTATATCGTCAGTACGCATTTACAGCAGTTGCTTACATCGTTGTTGAAGGTGAACTTTACCTGAGCAACGGCTTAAACGTAAACTTCTTCGATCTTGGTAACGAAGAAACTACAAAAAACTAATTTAGGAGGGGCGAAATGAAAAAGCACTATTCACATCCTGAATTCGAGATCGTCAATATCCAGTTAGTTACTGATGTTCTTTTCTCAAGTACTGAGGTCGAGACTGAAGTACCATCCCACGATATGGGTGACTTTGACGACGAGTTTTAATTTAAAAAATCCCCACAGCGTTGAGAGACGCTGTGGGGGCTAACTAAAAAAGGTGATTTATATGAAAATTACTACCAGATTGGTATCATTACTTTTATGTATAGTTATGGTATCTGCTGTTGCTTGCCTTTCGGTTAGCGCTATTACTTTACTCCCAGTAGGATACTGGGTGTACCACGAAATTAACGATAATACAGAAGTTGAGATTTACGATTATACAGGCGAACAAGCTAATTTGTATACAGCGTATACCAACAACCGTATTCCGATTACAACCGTGGGTGAGAACGCGTTTAGTGGTAATGAAACCTTGCAAAAGATTACTCTAAGCAAGAATATGACTACTGTTTTAAACCACGCATTCTTTAACTGTTCAAATCTTCAGACAGTTGTTTTTGAAAGCACAAAAATCTCGAAGATTGATATGTATGCTTTCTCAGGTTGTACATCACTTAGTTCTATTAATCTGGAAGACACATTTATTACAACCATTTCTTTTGGTACATTTATGAATTGTACATCTCTTTCTGAGGTGAGACTTCCTGAAACTGTTACAGCTATTGAGGCTAAAGCTTTTGCTAACTGTAGCAGTCTCAAAAAAATCGTTATTCCTGCAAGTGTTGAGTCAATCAGCGGCGATGCTTTTGTTGGACGCTCTGATGAGCTGACAATTTACTGCTACACCGATTCACTCGCTCACAGATATGCCGAGAATAACTCTATTGACTATGTTTTGATTGATCAAATTCCTGTCGAAACATATCTCTTAGGAGATGTCAATAACGATGGTGATGTTTCTATCACAGACGCATCTCACATTCAGCTTTTCCTTGTTGGTAAAAAAGAATGTGACGATAAAGGCGTTATCCGCGGTGACGTTGATCTTGATGGTGAATTAACCGTAGTGGATGCATCTTTGATTCAGCGCTTCTTAGCTGCATATAAAGATGAAAAAGGTAAATACATCAACGAAGTTTTTGAATTTCCTGTTTCTTATTAATGTTATGAATCTTTATTGAGCACGCACTTGTTGCGTGCTCTTTTTTTGTGCTATTGTGTGCATAAATTTCTTGCAAACGCTGAAACAATAATATATAATTGTTTGTGTGAGGTGAATGTAATGAAAATCAAAGACGGGTTTGTTCTTAAAGCTATCGCAGGTAGCTATATGGTAGTGCCTCTTGGTTCACAGGTAGTCGATTTCGGCTCTATTATCAAGATTACTGAAACAGGCGCTTTCCTGTGGGAAAAGCTCACACAAGATGTTACGAAAGACGAGCTTCTTTCTGCTATGCTTTCTGAATATGATGTTGAAGAAACTGTCGCTTCACGCGATATCGATAAATTCTTACTTAAATTAAAGGACGCAGACCTCCTTGACTGAATATATCTCTAAAGATGATTTTCTAATAGTTTTGCAGGACTCCTTCAGTAAAGGTATTGACATCACATTCACACCATCTGGTAACAGTATGAAGCCGCTTTTAAACGGTACTACTGACACAGTAACACTTACTAAAAAGCCGGAAAAACTTAATAAATATGATGTGGTTTTCTTTCGCCGTAGTAGTGATAACGCCCTTGTGCTTCACAGAATCGTGAAGGTGAAAGGGGAGGGCAGTTATCTTGTCAGCGGTGATAACCAGTACTTCTTCGACGAAGTGAAGTACGATGACGTTTTCGCTGTTATGAAGGCGTATTCCAAAAATGGTGTGACTTATAGCACAACAACTTTTAGGTTTAAATCGAAAGCGCGTTTAATTCTGATTAAGAAATATATACGCGTGTTTTTATCTAAAATTTATCATAAAATTTTCAAATAACCCTCGAGGTGCAATATGGGACAGTACAGAATTTCCGAACTGAATTTTGAAATAGAAACCAACTCTTCAACACTTCTTAAAAATCTTACGAGATATGAAGTTTCGTTTGATTATAAACCTAATCTTTCTATGTCTATAACAGATGATATCCTCTTACAGCTTATGGAGGAGTACGAAGGTTATTCTCGCGATATTATCGAGTGCGAGTATCTTTCTACTGAGTATGCTCGTGCTATGTTTGACTTCAATGGATTTCCAATCCGTGCGACCGCTGTTGAACACGATGGACAGGCTGTGTTGTTTTCATCACCTTTTGAAGAAAAACGTGTTTACGATGAACTCCCAAAAGACAAAGTTTTCGCGGTTGATGTTCCTGGTGTTCGTCTTATAAGTCAGGTTTTCTATGCTTATGGTACACCGTTCGGACTTGATGGCGATAAGTCAAAGGACATCAAAGTCCCACTCAAGAGCATCGTTTTCGTAGATAGTACTCGCTTTGATTCTCTTAAGAAGCTCGACACAAAAGATATGGTTTCTATGTTCATCCGTGCTGTTATGCTTGGTATTCGTAGCGAACGCACAAAGCACACCCTCTTTATGCTTGAAAAACTGATGAAAGTCGTTGATATCTACGGAGTAGGGGATTTAAAAGACGTTGACTTCATCCTCGATAAGGTAACTGAATAATTACGCATATAAAAAAGCCGACAGTTAATTCTATCGGCTTTAATTTTTATTAACTTATTCGTTGTTTAACTGTTCATTTATTCTGTAACACAGCGTCATTAAGCTGTCGCTCAGGTGCACGTTTTCGATGATAACATCAGGATAATCATTTTTAACGTCATAGTGGCTGAAGTTCCAGAAATTCTTGATTCCGAGTGAGTAGAGTTTATCGATTAACGGCTTTACTGAATTTCTTGGCAAACACAGAAACGCTGCATCTACACGATTGTTTTTACAGTAGTCTTCGATTTCGTCATCGGACATAATTGTAATGCCACGTAGCATCGTACCGACAACTTCTTCGTTTTTGTCAAAAACAGCAGTTAATTCAAAACCCTGTCTTGAAAAATTCATATGTGTTGCGATAGCACGACCTAAGTTTCCTGCGCCAAGCAAAATAGCATTGAATCCCTTGTCTAAACCGAGAATTTTGCCGATTTCATCTTTTAATTGAGATACAGGATAACCGTAGCCTTGCTGACCGAAACCGCCAAAGCAGTTTAAGTCCTGACGGATTTGTGACGCAGTAGAGCGCATAATTTTAGCGAGCTGGTTTGATGAGATTCTCTCAACACCCTGACTTTCAAGCTCACTTAAAAATCTGTGATATCTTGGTAATCTGCGTATAACCGGCATAGAAATTTGTTTAGCCATAATAACCTCTTTATGTTTATCAGAGTAATTCTACTAATCTTTCGTTAACTGCTTTGAGGAAGTCTTCTGTGTTGACTTTCTTCTTGTTTTCGAGAGTAGAGAGGAGGTAAAGATCACCTGTCATAATACCACTCTCGATTGTGTCGATTGTAGCCTTCTCGAGCTTGTCTGCGAAATCACACAGAGCAGGTGTATCGTCGAGTTCACCACGTTTTCTTAAAGCACCTGTCCACGCAAAGAGTGTAGCAACAGAGTTTGTTGATGTTTCTTCACCTTTTAAGTGCTTGTAGTAGTGACGCTGTACAGTGCCGTGTGCAGCTTCGTATTCGTAGATACCTTCTGGAGATACGAGCACGCTTGTCATCATAGCGAGTGAACCAAAAGCTGTAGCAATCATATCGCTCATAACGTCACCATCGTAGTTTTTACAAGCCCAGATGTATCCACCATTTGAACGGATAACACGAGCAACAGCGTCGTCGATAAGTGTGTAGAAGTACTCGATACCTGTAGCTTCGAACTTTTCTTTGTACTCGTTTTCGTAGATATCAGCGAAGATATCCTTGAATGTGTGGTCGTATTTCTTAGAGATAGTATCCTTTGTAGCAAACCACAGGTCTAACTTCTGGTCGAGAGCGTAGTTGAAACAAGCTCTTGCAAATGATGAGATAGAGCTGTCGAGGTTGTGCATACCCTGAATGATACCGTCACTGTTTTTGAAATCGAAGATAAGCTCGCGTGACTCGTTACCGTTTTCGTCAGTAACACAAAGTTCAGCCTTGTTACCTTTACTTACAACCATCTCAGAGTTTTTATAAACGTCGCCGTAAGCATGTCTTGCGATGCAGATAGGCTTTGTCCATGTTGGGATGTAAGGTGTGATGCCCTTAACAAGGATAGGAGAGCGGAAAACTGTACCATCGAGTAACGCTCTGATTGTGCCGTTAGGTGACTTCCACATTTCCTTTAAGTTGTATTCTGTCATACGAGCAGCGTTAGGTGTGATAGTAGCACACTTTACTGCAACACCGTATTTTTTTGTAGCAATAGCAGAGTCGATAGTAACCTGATCGTTAGTTTCGTTTCTGTATTCTAAACCGAGGTCGTAGTACTCTGTTTTTAAATCGATATATGGGAGAAGGAGGATATCCTTGATCATCTTCCATATAATTCTGGTCATCTCGTCGCCGTCCATTTCGACGAGCGGAGTTTTCATAATGATTTTATCCATTTTAATCATCCTTTCAGATTTTTTCGGATGGCTGTTAGCCGATGTAGGGGACGGCGTCCTCGACGTCCCACACGTTTACACCAAGTGTTAACCATTCATCTTTGTGTAGTTAAGTAAACCGCCACAAACAGCGATATCTTTCTGTCTCTGTGAAAGCTCGCACTTGGCTGTAATTGTTTCGCCTGTTGTCTTGTTGAAGAGAGTAACAGTGTCACCATTTAAGATTTCACTCTTAACGTTTGGTAACTCAAGCTCATCAAAGAGGCTGATTTTATCGTAGTCATTTTCGTTTGTGAATTCAAGCGGTAAGATACCTGCGTTGATGAGATTCGCTCTGTGAATACGAGCAAAGCTCTTAACAAGTACAGCCTTAACACCTAAGTAAAGCGGAGCAAGAGCTGCGTGCTCACGTGAGCTACCCTGACCGTAGTTTGCGCCACCGACGATAACAGAACTACCTAAAGTCTTAGCGCGATTTGGGAATTCTGTGTCACATACTGTAAAGCAGTGCTGTGAAATAGCAGGAATGTTAGAACGAAGAGGTAAAATTTTCGCACCAGCAGGCATAATGTGGTCAGTTGTGATGTTGTCCTCAACCTTGAGTGAACAAGAAGCAGAGATTTTATCTTCCATAGGACTTGATGCTGGGAACTCCTTGATGTTCGGACCACGAAGCACCTTGATGTTGTCCATCTCTTCAACTGGAGCTGGTTCAATAATCATATTATCGTTGATCAAGAACTTCTCAGGCATCTCTACCTTGTAACCTTCGCCTAAAGTTGTAGGGTCTGTGAATACACCGGTAAGAGCAGATGCAGCAGCAGTCTCAGGAGAAACAAGGAAAATCTGACCGTCTTTAGTACCACTTCTACCTAAGAAGTTACGGTTGAATGTTCTAAGTGAGATACCTGCGCTGTTTGGTGACTGACCCATACCGATACAAGGACCGCATGCAGATTCTAAGATTCTCGCACCTGCAGCAATCATATCAGCTAAAGCGCCGTTTTCTGAAAGCATTGTGAGTACCTGCTTAGAGCCAGGAGCGATAGAAAGTGAAACGTCAGGATGAACAGTCTTGCCCTTTAAGATGTGAGCAACTGTCATTAAGTCAGCGTAGCTTGAGTTTGTACATGAACCGATACAAACCTGATCGATTTTCTGACCGCTAAGCTGTGCGATTGGTTTGATGTTATCAGGAGAGTGAGGGCAAGCAGCGAGTGGCTCAAGCTCAGAGAGATTTATAACGATATGCTCGTCGTAAACTGCATCCTCGTCAGCTTTGAGTTCAACGTAATCTTCTTCACGACCCTGAGCTTTAAGAAACTCTCTTGTAGTCTCATCACTTGGGAAGATAGAAGTAGTAGCGCCGAGCTCAGCACCCATATTTGTGATAGTAGCACGCTGTGGAACAGAAAGTGTCTTAACACCTTCACCAGCGTATTCGATGATTTTACCTACGCCACCCTTAACGCTCATAATCTCGAGAACTTTAAGGATGATGTCTTTAGCAGAAACCCAAGGCTTTAACTCGCCTGTAAGCTCTACTTTAACGATATTAGGCATTGTGATGTAGTACGCGCCACCGCCCATAGCAACAGCAACGTCGAGACCACCTGCACCGATAGAAAGCATACCGATACCGCCACCAGTAGGTGTGTGGCTGTCAGAACCGATTAAAGTCTTACCAGGCTTAGAGAATCTCTCGAGATGTACCTGATGACAGATACCATTACCAGGGCGAGAGAAGTAGATGCCGTGTTTTTTACATACAGTCTGAATAAATCTGTGGTCGTCAGCATTCTCGAAACCTGTCTGTAAAGTGTTGTGGTCGATATATGCAACGCTCTTCTCAGTCTTGACTCTCGGTACACCCATAGCCTCGAATTCGAGATACGCCATAGTACCTGTAGCGTCCTGAGTGAGTGTCTGGTCGATCTTAAGACCGATGTCAGTTCCTTTTACCATTTCACCACTGACAATATGTTCTTTAATAATTTTTTCAGCAATCGAATATCCCATATTTAAAACCTCCATTTACGTGATATAGAATTTTTGAAAAACATATATAACATTATATCAAAAACCATTTATAAAGTAAAGCAAATATTAGTTGTGAAGACTTACACTTTTTCGGTAAAAATTTACATAGTAATTGTGCATAAAAAGTGATATAATTTCTTAGTTGTAAAAATAGATAAACTAGGGAGATATTATGGGTAACAGAGAAGATATCAGAAATATAGCTATTATCGCACACGTTGACCACGGTAAAACAACTTTAGTTGACCAGCTCTTGAAGCAGAGCGGAATTTTCAGAGTCAACGAAGCTGTCGCTGAACGTGTTATGGACTCTAACGACCTTGAGCGTGAGCGTGGAATTACGATTTTGTCTAAGAACACTGCCGTTATGTACGGAGACATTAAAATCAATATAGTTGATACACCGGGACATGCTGATTTTGGCGGTGAGGTAGAGCGTATTCTTACTATGGTAGACGGTGTTATTCTTCTTGTTGACGCGTTTGAAGGCTGTATGCCACAGACTCGTTTCGTTTTGAAAAAAGCTCTCGGTTTGCATAAGAAACCGCTTGTAGTTGTTAATAAAATCGACCGTCCGGGCGCACGTCCTGAAGAGGTTGTCGACGAGGTGCTCGACCTGTTTATTGAGCTCGGTGCTGATGACGACCAGCTCGAGTTCCCTGTAGTTTATGCGTCGGGCAGAGACGGCGTTGCGTCTCTTGATCCATACGAGATGGGTACAGATATGAAGCCACTCTTTGAGAAGATTGTTTCTGAAATTCCTGCTCCACAGGGTGATACAGACGGCGACTTACAGATTCTCATTTCTAATATCGACTATGATGACTATGTTGGTCGTATCGGTGTTGGTCGAGTTGAGCGTGGTCAGGTTAAGGTTAACCAGCAGGCAGTACTGTGTAAGCGCGACGGCGAAAACGTAAGAGTTAAAATTTCGAAGCTCTATCAGTTTGAGGGCTTAAGAAGAGTCGAAACAGAAACTGCGAAGATGGGCGATTTAGTTTGTATCAGCGGTATCGCTGACCTCAATATCGGTGAAACTATCTGTAGTGTTGACGATGTTGACCCGCTTCCTTTTGTTAAGATTGACGAGCCTACAGTTTCGATGAATTTTATTGTTAATAACAGTCCGTTTGCAGGCAGAGAGGGTAAGTTCGTTACTTCCCGTAATCTGCGTGACAGACTTTTCAAAGAAGTAGAAACTAACGTTGCTATGCGTGTTGAAGAAACCGATTCTGCCGATACTTTCAAAGTTTCAGGCAGAGGCGAGCTTCACCTTTCTATCCTTATCGAGACTATGCGTCGTGAGGGCTACGAGTTCCAGATTTCCCGTCCGCAGGTTATCACAAAGCACATCGACGGCGTTTTGTGTGAGCCTATCGAGTACCTTATGATCGAAGTGCCTGATACTTACGTCGGCGCTGTTATGGAAAAGTTAGGTTCCAGAAAAGCTGAACTTATCAATATGGGCACTCGCGAGAGTGGTATCACACACATCGAGTTTCGAATTCCATCCCGTGGTCTTATGGGCTACCGTCCGGAGTTTCTTACTGACACTAACGGCAACGGTATTATGAACCACGTTTTCGATTCATACGAGCCTTTCAAAGGCGAAATCGTTACCCGTCATCAGGGATCGCTCATCGCTTTTGAAACAGGCGACACAGTAACATACGGATTATATGCAGCACAGGAGAGAGGTCGACTTTTTGTTGGCGCAGGTGTTCCTGTTTATGAAGGTATGATTGTCGGTGCTTGTCCTAAAGCTGAGGACATCACAGTAAACGTGTGTAAGAAAAAGCACATCACAAACACTCGTGCTTCAGGTTCTGACGATGCGTTGAAATTAACTCCACCATCGATTCTTTCACTCGAGCAGTGTATCGAGTTTATCGCTGATGACGAGCTCGTCGAAGTAACCCCTGAGAACATCCGTATGCGTAAGCAGATTCTCTCAAAAGAACTTAGAATGAAAAAACAGTTTAAGAAAAATTAATGCACTCCCTTTAAAAGGAATAATATATGAATTTTGTTATCTTGGACCTTGAGTGGAACGGTGCGTACAGCAAAAAAGCTAAGAAATTCGTTAACGAAATCATCGAATTCGGCGCCGTTAAAGTAGACGAAAAACTGAATATTTTAGACACATTTTCGATGCTCGTCACTCCGCAGATAGGCAAGAAACTTAATTCTCGTGTCGCACAGCTCACTCATATTACAGAAGAAGAGCTGAAAGACTCCAACACCACCTACACACACGTGCTGAAGAAGTTTAAGAAGTTCTTAGGTGACAGCGTACTGCTCACATGGGGAACATCTGATATATTGACGCTGATGGAGAACAACCGTTACTACCTAAACGACGAGAAAATCCCGTTTATGACTATGTACTGTAATCTCCAGCTTTACTGCGAGCATTGCCTCAATCACCACGATAAATCACGACAGCTCGGACTTTCCACATGTGCACAGATGCTCGAGATTGATGTCGACGGACTCGAACTTCACCGTGCTCTTGATGATGCAAAGCTTAGTTTAAGCTGTTTTAAAAAGCTCTATAAAAGCGACATCATAAAAGAGTTTATCGAGATTGCCAACGACGAGTTCTATCGTAAGATTTCGTTTAAAAACACCGTTATATATGACATCAGAAACCCGCTTATCGATAAAAAAGAGTTTTATGTCTGTTGTGATAAATGCGGTCGCAAAGCTCGTAGAAAAACAAAGTGGGCGATGAAAAATCGCTCTTTCAGAGCACATTTTCGTTGTAACAGATGTCGTCGTGACTTCGAAGGTCGAATTACTTTTCGTTTAAAATACGAGGGTGTGACGGTTGACAGACGCGTTATCGAAATCCCAAAAGAGAAGAAATCTGAAAAACAAAAGTCGTTTTTTGCGAAATTCAATAATTCAGAAAAAGAAAAATAATGTTAAACGCACACTCGGGAAAAATCCTCACTGTGCGTTTTTTTGTGCCTTGTTTCGTCCGTATCACAGCTTTTGTTACACCATTTTTCGAGCGTTCTTTCAACCATTCGAGTATATATGACATTATTTTGTGAATCAAGTGTAAATATCGAACAAATATTCGAAAAACTATTGAAAATTAAGTCAAAATCTGCTAAACTAAAGTAGAAGTCAAGCCCCAACTTCAACGAATAAGTACGAAAAATAAGTGTTTATGCAGGAAAGGACGAAGAATATGGATTACGTAAAATGGTCTGATGAATATATGCAGCAGGCGAGAAATCTTTTGACAGTTATCGAGAAAAAGAAGAAACTTTTGAGAAACGCTAATGCTGACGAACAGCACTCTTTAAATGCCGACATAATTCAGCTTAGAAACATTTATTATGAATGTATGCTGACAGCAAAGCACCTATTAGAGCGTGCCGGAGTGATGGACAATGCGGCATAGTTTACAGAGTATCACCGAGCGTAGCCGAAACATAATAGAGTTCCAAAACTTCTCATCTTATGGCACTAATGAATCTGAGATTGTGAAGATGAAACATATCCTGAAACAGGCGGTTACAAACGAGCTGACCACGCGTCAGCGCGAGTGTGTAGAAATGTATTTTTACGACGGAATGAAAATGAAAGAAATAGCTTCTTTACTGTGCCTTTCTCCGTCTACTGTTACTCGCCACATAAAAGCAGGCGTGAAAAAACTAAAAAACGTAGCTAAATACTACTAAAAAAACGCACCCAATAAAACGGGTGCGTTTTTGCTTGCATTTATTTTTGATTCTTTTAAAATATATCTGAACCTTTCGCGCTTTTCACTCGTATATATAGTGAAAGCTTTCAGGAGGATGAAATGAACAGAAAAATTATTCCTTACATAAATGAATATTCATTGAGCCTGACAAAGCTGTGCAATTCGTTGTGTAACAATTCGTACGATGCACAGGATTTGTTTCAGTCAACGTGGGAAAAAGCAATTAAAAATTTTAAACGCTATGACCCTAAAAAATCTTTTGAAAAATGGCTCTTTACGATATGTGTGAACACCTACCGTGATATGCTCAAGCGTTTTGATAATAAGAAAGTTCTTCGCTTCAATACTACTGAGGAAAAGGAGAGGTTTTTAGGCGGTGTGGTTGATAGTTCGAGTGAAAAAGATGATTATATCGCTTTGCACACAGCACTTTCAAATCTTAAACCCGAGTACCGTGAAGTGATTGTTTTGTATTACTTCAAAGATTATCCTATAAAAGAACTTGCATCAATTCTTAGCATACCCGAAGGAACGGTGAAGTCACGATTGCACGTAGCCAGAGAGCAGATGAAAAAGGAGATGAGCATTGATGAATAGAAATGATAGATTTGATGATATGATGCGTTCATACTGTGAGCGTGACACACAGGCTTACGTATATAAAAAGAAAAACACAGTGAGGTATACATCGCTTGTTGCGGCGGCACTAGTTTTTGCTATAATGCTTAGTATTTTGCTGATACCTTCAGGAGGTAACAGAGATAACGGCTTCGTGCTTTCTGTTTCTGCAAGCGGAGCAACAGAAGACGCAACCTACCATGCAGTAAGTGCAAACAAAGTGTATGAGACAATAGGCGATGAGGTTGTTTACCACGGACCGTCACTTAAAGTCAGAGGAGAGAACATCGAAAAAGTACGCGCGTACTGTGAGAACAGCTTTGTGAATCTTTCCTGTTCTGCGAGAGATTTTAACGTAACCGATAAGCGTTTATTTGAAATGTACCCGCCTGCTGACCACGTTCCTGACCCTCTTTTCGTATCGATTTATCTTGAGGACGAACAAGGAGAGTTTGAAGAGGTTGTTGTTGACCCACAAGAGTTTATAACCCCTGATTTAGACAAGGTCATTGACTACAACTGTATAGAAATCGTAGATGAAAACAAGCATCCTGAAGAGAAACTGATTTACATCGGGTGTCATCCAAGAAACGAAAACTTAAAAGAGTTGTTACCGGGAGAGTTTTCACCTGCTTATAACGATACGATTGTAGTAGAAGTGACATATATCGGCGGAAATGTCGAGACGCAGAAAGCTTCAATTTCTTATGAGAACAATCAGGTTGTTTTTGAAATAATCCAATAATTTGTTGGTTAGCATAATCCTAAACTGAAAGCCCTTCTGAATTCAGAAGGGCTTTTGGCTGTTCTAATTATAAAAGAAAATCTTCTTCTTTGTATCTTTTCAGATTGTTAGCCCTGAGCGGTACACGCATAATAGGGTTGTAAGAAAACTTTCTGCATTTGCCGTTTTTGAGCACTCGGTTTATAGTGCAAAACTGACAGTCGTTCTGGATTTTTGAGTGAGCGCAATATTCACAGCTTACTTCTATGTTATTGCCGAAAAACTTAATCTTTTTCATAATTCCTCCGACATATTTAATCTCTATTTAGTATACCACGATTATTACCCACTTGCAAGCATAAGATAACTATAGTATACTGAAATTTATAGAAGGTGAAATTATGGATATTAACTCAAAAACAATGAAACTCAACGAAAATAACTCAGTGTATTTCTTAACATACAATAAATTAAGCGAAATTGATTTTATTAACCACGCTTTTTCAACCCGTTTGGGCGGTGTATCGAGTGGCATTTTCGAGAGTATGAACCTCTCGTTTGAACACGACGATTTCGACACGGTTACAGAGAACTACAAGCGTTTTTGTGACGCTGCAGGTTTTAATTTTGATACCCTCGTTGCGTCATCTCAGGACCACAATACTTTTGTCAGAGTATGTACTAAAGAAAATGTTGGTGTCGGTATTTATAAACCTAAGGATATAAAAAGCGTTGACGCGCTTGTTACTAACGAGCGTGGTGTGACTCTTGTCACATACTACGCTGATTGTACACCGCTGTTTTTCGTTGACGTTAAGAATAAGGCTGTGGGTCTTGCTCACGCAGGCTGGCGCGGTACAGTAGGAGAAATCGGTAAAAAGGTAATTGACACTATGGCTAAGAACTACGGCACCGACCCTGCAGATTTAGTCTGCGCGATAGGTCCTGCAATTTCAAAATGTTGTTACGAAGTTGACAAAGCCTGTGCTGATAATTTCTACGCGCTTAATCTCGACGACACTAAGTTTATCACTCCTAAATCAGACGGAAAGTTTATGATCGACCTGCTCGAATGTAACCGACAGATTTTAGTTCGTGCTGGAGTGAAAGAAGAGAACATAACCCTCTCTGACTTGTGCACAAAGTGTAATTGTGACCTTCTGTGGAGTCACCGCGCAACTGCTGGTAAACGCGGCACAATGTCCGCATTTATGACCATTAAGTAAATAAAAAATAAGAAAAAGCACTTCATTTCGAGGTGCTTTCTTTATATCTTGATTTTTCCGTCTTTTACAAACCACACGTCGTTTAGTGCGAATTCTTTTTTGTTTAAGTAATTAAGCTCCTGCGCATCGCTTTTAAAATCGAACATCAGCTTGTACGAACACAGAAGCTGACTCTTTTGGTGAAAATGCTTGTTTAAACCTTTGTCACCGTATTTTTCATCCCCCAGTAGCGGATGGCCGATAAAAGCCATATGCGCTCTTATCTGGTGGGTTCTTCCTGTCAGAAGTTCAACTTCACAAAGCGATAAATCACGCTCTTTGTCATAGCTTAATACAGTGTATCGTGTGATAACTTCTTTACTGTTTTTGACTTCGTTTTTCGTGATTTTTACTGTGTTTTTGCTTTCGTTTTTAGTTAGAAAGCCTTTGAGCGTGTCGCTCTTTTTCTTTAAATTTCCTTTTACTACACAAAGATAAAACTTGCGGATTTCTCTTGTTCTGATTTTCTCGTTGATAACTCGAAGTGCAAGCGCGTTTTTCGCACCGATGATGATTCCGCCTGTGTTTCTGTCGATTCGGTTACACAGAGCAGGGGAGAACGACTTGTCACTTTCAGGGTCGTATTCGCCTTTTTCAAAAAGGTAACGCTGTACTCTGTGTACCATAGAGTCTGCGTCGTACTTTTTGTCCTGATGTACGATTACACCCGGCTTTTTATCTATAAGTAGTAGGTTATCATCTTCATATATAAGCTCGAGCTTTTTTGACGCTTTCATAAACTCGTACTCTTTTTTAGACTCAGTAAAAAACTCATCTTTTATGTACAGCGTAAGTACATCACCCTCGTTTAAGAAAACTTCGGGTGTGGTTTTCTTGCCGTTTAGCTTGATGTATTTTGTGCGTATGTATTTGTGCATCAGCGACTTCGGCATAGTTTTGAAACGCTTTAATAAAAATTTATCGAGTCGCTGACCGCTGTCATTTTTCTTTATATCTATAGTGCGCATATTATCACCTTCTAACATTCTACCACACTTTTTTATATTCAACAAGGTTAATGTAACACATAGGGCGTTTTCGTTATATTATAGTAGTGGGTGATGATTATGAGATGCTGTCATAAAAGAGTCGGATACGCTGTGTCGTTTGGTGCAGGAGTGATACTTTCGTGTGTGCTTCCGCCGAAATGCGTCATGGTTATTTCAGCGCTTATTATCATCATAGTATGTGTTTCTTGCAGGAGGTAGCCGTGAAAGTAATACTTATCGAAAAGCCGAAATTTTTATCCTTTATCTTGCGCAAAATCTACGGTATAAAAAAGGTACAACATACAGACTGAAAAAAGCCGCTTTTATAGCGGCTCTTTTTTTATGTACCCGCCTGTTTTTGCAGGCGGTGTTTTTTATATATAAAGTGTGAGTCTTTGTCCCGGATAAATAGTGTTTATATCCTCGAGATTGTTTATAGCGGCGATTGAGTTTGGGTCGATTCCGTATCTGTACGCGATTGAGTACACAGTATCGCCTGGTCTGACAAAGTAAGTTTTTGGCGGATTCACTGCTTCTACAGGGATTCTCAGCTTCTGACCCGGATATATGGTGTACGGATAAACGATACCATTGTATCTGGCAATATCTACTGCTGTTGTGCCGTAAAGCTGAGCGATAGCGAACAGCGTGTTACCAGGTCTGACAGTGTATATGATAGGTTCCATAGTTTTCCTCCTTTCGTCTATTAACATATTATGCAGGTCTTTATGATTTGAAATGAATATTTTTCCTGCTTGTGCTAAAGCTACTATGGGAGGAATAAATATGAGTACAAAAATCAAGAAAATACTAGCACGAGAAATTATTGATTCACGAGGTAATCCTACTGTCGAAGCTCAGGTAGTGACAGAAGACAACGTCTGCGCTATTGCGTCTGTGCCGTCAGGTGCATCAACAGGTGAGTTCGAAGCTGTGGAACTCAGGGACAACGACTCTCGCTATAAGGGCAAAGGCGTGAAAAAGGCGGTGCAAAATATTACTGATATTATCAGCCCTGCACTTGTCGGCACTTCTGTTTTGTCACAGCTTAAAATTGACAATACGATGCTGTCGCTTGACAAAAGCGACAACAAATCGCACCTGGGAGCGAATGCGATGCTCGCGGTGTCTTTAGCTTGTGCGAAAACAGCGTCAAAGGTGCTTAATATTCCGCTTTATCGCTATATAGGCGGAGTGAATGCCCACACACTTCCTGTGCCGATGATGAATATCTTAAACGGTGGTGCACACGCGTCCAACAACGTCGATATGCAGGAGTTTATGATTATGCCTGTAAATGCAGAGAGCTTTTCAGTAGCGCTTATGCAGTGCTGTGAGATTTACCACACATTAGGTTCAATTTTAAAGAGTGAGGGCAAGTCGTGCTCGGTCGGTGACGAGGGTGGTTTTGCGCCTGATTTGAGAAGTGACGAAGAAGCTATCGAGTATATCATAAAAGCTATTGAAAAAGCAGGCTACACAACAGAAGATGTGAAAATCGCACTAGATATAGCTTCATCACAGTGGTATGAAGACTCCGTTTATCGCCTGCCTAAGCGTGGAGTTACTTTAACTACCGATGATTTAATCAAGTATATCGAAAAACTGTGCGTTTCTTACCCGATAATTTCTGTCGAAGACCCTCTGTATGAAAACGATTTCGAGGCGTTTTCTGCGCTGACAGAGAGAATTGGTAAAACAGTACAGGTGGTGGGTGACGACCTATTTGTTACTAACACGAAGCGTCTTAGACTAGGCATAGAGCAGGGTGCTGCTAACTCAATACTTGTAAAAGTCAATCAAATTGGCACTTTAAGCGAAGCGTTAGATGCTGTACAATGTGCCCACAGAGCGGGTTACACAACGGTTATTTCTCACCGTAGCGGTGAAACCGAGGATACTACTATTGCTGATTTAGCAGTCGCACTAAACGCAGGTCAGATAAAAACCGGCGCTCCGTGCAGAGGGGAGAGAGTCGCAAAATACAACCGACTTTTACGTATCGAAGAGGAACTGAGGTCACAATCGTATTATGGTATGTGAGTGAAAAAGATAAAATATAAACGCTTTAAAAAAATAACCGCCCAAGTGGTGGTTATTTTCTTTTTTAGAAGTAAATGTATATGCTATTTGTGGTATGATATATCTGTATACAAATGGTCACATTGGA
This sequence comes from Ruminococcus sp., assembly GCA_017380355.1. Lineage (GTDB taxonomy): Bacteria > Bacillota > Clostridia > Oscillospirales > Acutalibacteraceae > Ruminococcoides. The sequence continues at coordinate 20,675 of JAFOED010000043.1, forward strand.
GGATTTATCCGTGAAATTAAAAAGACTTCTTGCAGGAGTGCTTACTATGCTGATTATTCCGTCATGTGCGATGAGTGCGACTCACGCTACATCACAAAATAACGATGAATATTCCCTTTTAGTAGAGCCTACATACGACCCTACAGAAAAGCCGACAGAGGCTGTAACCGTCGAAAACGTAGGACTTGAAAAGTACCTGCGTTACCTCGAAAATCGTACATATGATGGCGATTTAGGCTCTAAATACAGTAAAAAAGAAACTGTTTTTAAGTTTTGGTCACCTGCAGCACAGGAAGTAAAGGTTTGTATCTACACTAAGGGTACTGACCGTGAGGATGGCGCTCAGGCTGTTTCTCGTAGCAATATGAAGCTATATCCTGAGTACGGTACATGGGTGCTTCACTTAAAGGGCGATTTAAAAAATAAGTATTACACATATCTTGTCACTATTGACGGCAAGGAATACGAGATTGTTGACCCGTACGCTAAGGCTGTCGGCGCTAACGGCGATCGCGGTATGATTGTAGACCTTAAATCTACTAACCCTGAGGGTTGGGAGAACGATAAATTTGAACGTGTTGCGAACGCTACTGACGCTGTTATCTGGGAGATTTCCGTGCGTGACTTCTCAGCTAGTGAAACCAGCGGTGTCAGTGAGAAAAACCGCGGTAAGTTCTTAGCTTTTACTGAGGACGGAACGGTTGTTGACTCTATCGAGGGTGCTTTACCTACTTGTATCGATTATCTTAAAGACCTCGGAGTTAACTACGTACAGATTAACCCTTTCTACGATTTTGCATCAATCGACGAAACTGACACAACAAATCCTCAGTACAACTGGGGTTATGATCCAAAGAACTACAACGTACCAGAGGGTTCTTACTCGTCAAATCCTTATAACGGAAATGTCCGAATCAAAGAGTGTAAGCAGATGATTCAGGCGCTCCACGAAGCCGGTATCGGTGTTATTATGGACGTTGTTTATAACCACACTTACGCAAACGAAGATTCGTGGTTTAATCTTGCTGTTCCGAATTATTACTATCGTATTGACGAAGAGGGTAACTGGTCTAACGGCTCTGGCTGTGGTAACGATACAGCTTCTGAGCGTACAATGTTCAGAAAATTTATGATAGACTCCGTTGTTTACTGGGCTAAAGAGTACCACATCGACGGCTTCCGTTTCGATTTGATGGGTCTTCACGATGTTAAAACTATGAACCTCATCCGCTCTAACCTCGACAAGCTCGAAAACGGCGAGAGAATCATTATGTACGGTGAGGCGTGGGATTTACCTACAAATTGCGCTAGTAGCGTGAAACTTGCAACACAGAATAACCTTCCTGCTTTGTCTGACCGAATCGGTGCGTTCAACGACACATTCCGTGATGGTATGAAAGGTAATGTTTTCGACGCGAAAGATACAGGTTTTATTCAGGCAGGTTCTAACAAATCTAAAGTTAAATCAGGTATCGAGGGTATGTCTACGGCAGGTACGTGGGGTACACCTACTACACAGTGTGTAAACTACACTTCCTGTCACGATAACCTCTCACTTTACGATAAGCTCGTTGAGTCTGTTTATCCTGATGAGGGCAACTACAGAAAGCGTAGGGAAGACCTCGTTTCTATGAACAAGCTCTCTGCAGCACTTACTTTAACATCACAGGGTATTCCGTTTATGATGGCTGGTGAGGAGATGGCGCGCTCTAAGGACGGTGACGAAAACTCCTACAAATCTCCTGTTGAAGTAAACCAGATTGACTGGAACGACATCAATAAATACGCAGACTTAACTGAGTACTATAAAGGTCTTATCGACATCCGCCAGACTGTTGATTTGCTAAGAGACCCTACAGGTGAAGTTGCTAAAAACATTTCTTACTTAAAAGACCTTGATGACGGTGTTATCGCTTATACTGCTACAGGTAGCGGAAACACAAAGGGATTCGCTGCTGTATTTAACGGAAGCGACAAGAAAACTACCGTTAAATTCCCTGCAGATATGTGCAAGGTATGGGTAGTTATCGCTAACGATAAAGAAGCAGGTATTAAGAACCTTAAAGAGATTACAGACGCTACTGTTACTGTACAGCCACATTCTTGTGTGCTTATGGTAAACAAGAGTAGTTTTGACAAATCTGCGAGTGCTGCCGAGACGATCGGGGCGACACGATCCCGGACGGCCTCCGGGAGGGTGGTAAATGACAACATATATATACGACGTGGAAATTTTCGCTTACGACTG
>JAFOED010000044.1 GCA_017380355.1 Ruminococcus sp.
ATATAGGAGTATAATTACAGCGTATGTAAAAAACATTTTTTGGGGGTATTTTTTATGAAAGCTGTTATCACTGTACTGGGTAAAGATTCAGTCGGAATTCTCGCGAAAGTTTCTGCCGCTTGTGCTGAGCATGGCGTCAACATTATGGACGTTACACAGAGCGTTATGCAGGATATGTTCGCTATGATTATGCTCGCTGACACAAAAGCGTGTGACATTCCTTTTGCTGAGCTTGCAAAGAATCTCGAAAACGCAGGCGAAACAATGGGCGTTAAGGTTCACGTTATGCACGAAGATATTTTTAACAGTATGCACAGAATTTAAAATCAGGAGTTTTAAAAATGATTGAAACAAAAGATATACTTGAAACCATAAATATGATCGAAAACGAGCACCTTGACGTTCGTACTGTAACTATGGGTATCTCGCTTCTCGATTGTATCGACTCTGACATTGACAAAGCGTGCGACAAGGTTTACGACAAAATCATGCGCTATGCTAAAGACCTCGTTAAAACTGCTGAGAACATCTCTAGAGAATACGGTATCCCGATTATTAATAAGAGAATTGCGGTTACTCCTATCTCTATGCTCGCATCAGTATGTCAGACACAGAAAATCACTAAGTTTGCGAAAGTGCTCGACAAAGCTGCTGAGGAACTCGGCGTTGACTTTATCGGCGGTTACTCAGCTTTAGTTGAAAAGGGATTTGCATCTGGCGACTACGCTCTTATCGAGAGTATTCCTGAAGCACTTTCTATCACAAACAAGGTGTGTTCTTCAGTAAACATCGGCTCTACTAAAGCCGGTATCAATATGGACGCTGTTAAGATGATGGGCAAAATCGTTAAGAGTAGCGCAGAACTCACAGCAGACAGACAGTGCATCGGCGCTGCTAAGCTCGTAGTTTTCTGTAATGCTGTACAGGATAACCCATTTATGGCGGGTGCGTTCCACGGTGTTGGCGAAGCTGACTGTGTAATCAACGTCGGCGTTTCAGGTCCTGGTGTTGTAAGAGCTGCTCTTGCTAAAGCTCAGGACTGTGACATCACTGGTGTTGCTGACCTCGTTAAGAAAACAGCGTTTAAAATCACACGTATGGGTCAGCTTGTTGCTCAGGAAGCATCAAAGAGACTCTCAGTACCATTCGGTATTGTTGACCTCTCCCTCGCTCCTACTCCTGCTGTCGGCGACTCTGTTGCTTACATTTTAGAAGAAATGGGTCTTGAGGTATGCGGATGTCACGGTACAACTGCAGCACTCGCTCTTTTAAACGACGCAGTTAAAAAAGGTGGCGTTATGGCTTCTTCCCACGTTGGCGGTTTAAGCGGTGCTTTCATCCCTGTCAGCGAAGACGCAGGCATGATTCACGCAGCTCAGACAGGCGCTCTTGATATCACAAAGCTCGAAGCTATGACAGCTGTATGCTCTGTTGGTCTTGATATGATTGTTGTTCCTGGTGACATCACACCGGAGACAATTTCTGCTATCATCGCTGACGAGGCTGCTATCGGTATGGTTAACACTAAGACTACAGCTGTGCGTATTATCCCTGCTATCGGTTTAAAAGCAGGCGATGAGCTCAACTTCGGCGGACTCTTAGGCTACGGTCCTGTTATGCCTGTAAGATACGGCGACCCTACACAGTTTATTCATCGTGGCGGTAGAATCCCTGCTCCGCTACAAGCGTTAAAGAACTAATATCTACCGCATATTAACTACTATTTTGGAGGCGAGACTGTGCAAGATATGCTTAAAAAGATTATCGAGATGGACGAACAGGCCAGACTCGTTAAAGAACAGGCTCAGCAGGAAAAAGCCGCTACTGAACAAGAAATTATTGATACAAAAAAACGTATTTACAACGAATACATTGAGCGTGCAAAAATCAGAGTAGAGAAAAATCTCGAGGTTGACAGAACAAATGCTCAAAAACAGTGGGAAAAATCTCAGGTCAAAAACGAAGAAATCATAAATGAGCTTGAAACATCTTTTTCTGAAAATTCAGAAAAGTGGGCTGACGAAATCGTAAAGCGTGTACTCGCTTAAATTTAACAATAACTTTATGAATCGAGGTGAACCTTATGTTTATTAACTCTTCAAGTGCGGTTATATCAAAAGCCAGAAGTAAATACGGCAGACGACTAAAAGACAAAGACTACAAAGCGCTTTTGAAGTCAAGCAACGTAGCAGGCGTTGTGAGCTATCTCAAAAACCACACACATTATGCTGATGTTCTTAACAAAGTAAACGAAACAGAGGTTCACCGAGGTAATCTCGAAACTATCATCAAGCAGAAGAATTTCTACGACTTCGACTCACTTTGCAGATATGAGATGAGTGAAGGCTCGCCTTTCTCGGAGTTTATCATACGCAGATATGAAATCGAACAACTTGTCCATTTTCTTCTGCTTTTATCCTGTAACAAGGTTGAGGAATATATTTTCGCGCTTCCTGCTTATTTTGATAAACACACAGAGCTTGATTTGTACAGATTATCACGGTGCAGGAATTTTGAATCTTTCCTTGATGTTTTAGGAAAAAGTGAGTACAGAAAAATTCTGAAAAACTTTCCGCCAGACAATCGCGGTGTAATAAACATCGCAGGCGCTGAAGATGCTATGAATATGTTTGCTTATAAAGAACTCTACTTAGCTATCTCAAAGCGAAAATCAAAAAGAGAGAAAGAAAATCTGAAAGCGCTGTGTGATAACGTCAACGACTTCTGTAATATCTCCAGAGTGCTTAGACTTAAGAAATACTACAAGATGACTCCACAGCAGGTTATGTCCCACATGCTTCCGTACGGCTCGATTAAATCATCTAAGCTTAAAGAAATGTGTAACGCTCCTACCTACGAGGATGTTCTACCTATTATTACAACCACACGAGTAGGTAAGAGAATCAAATTCACCGACATCGAAAAAGAAGAACAGATTTCTTTTATGAACAGATTTGATATGTGCAGAAAGAATCTGTACTACTCTCAGGACCCGTCGGTCGTACTGCTGTCGTATATGTACGTATGCGAAGCTGAACTGAAGAATATCATCACCGTCATTGAGGGTGTAAGATATCAAAGCGACAGAGATGTTATCGAGTCGCTTCTCATTAAGTAAGAAAACAATATCTATTTATATATAAGAGGTGATGTATTTGGCATTATCTAAAATGAAATTTCTCTCCATCATCGGTATGCTCGATCATTTTGACGAGGTTGTCGAAGTGCTCGGATATTCGGGAGTGTTCCACCCTGATGATGCGACAGAGTTTTTCTCAGAAACAGACAAGTTCTTGCCTATCAATACGAAAAACGACGCTGCTACTACACTTACTAAGCTCAAAAACATTATGTCACAAGCTAAAGTAGAGCTTGAAATCGTAAGCATCGAAGACTTTAAAATGTCTTTTTATGAGATGGCAAAGGCTGTAGACGGCATCGAAAGCGAACTTTCTGATACGCTCAACGAAATAACGAGCGCTAAAAAGGAAATCGGTGAGTGCAAGAGAAAAATCGAGGACAGTTCTCACTTTGTTGACCTCAAACTCGAGGTTGATAAAATCGAAAGCTGTGAATTTATCAAAGCAAATTTCGGCAGACTACCTAAGGACAGTTACTTGAAGCTCTCAGCATACGAAGCTAACGAGTTTGTCCAGTTCTTCCCTTGCTCTTATGACGGTAAGTACTACTGGGGCGTTTACACAGCTCCTATCGACCAGGCTGACGAAATCGACTCAATTTTCGCTTCTCTTTATTTTGAACACATCGAGGTTGAGGGATTAAAAGGTACCGCTACGGACTTTATCGCTCAGCAAAGTGCGAAAATACAGGAGCTTAAAGAGAAAATAGAAAAGCTCAACGATAAAGCTCAGACTTATCTTTCTGACAACAGAGAGCAGATGCAGAAAATCTACTCTAAACTCTGTGAGCTTAACGCTTTTCACACGATAAGAAACTATGCCTACAGATATCACAACAACTTTGTACTCGCTGGTTGGGTTCCTGCTGAAAACGAAAAGGACATTGTGGGTAAACTTCACGAAATCGATAGTATCGATTTAAGTACAAGTGACGCTAAAGAGGAAATAAAGCACAAACCTCCTGTAAAATACAAAAACAACTTCTTTGCTAAGCCGTTTGAATTTTACACTGAGATGTACGGTACGCCTAACTACGGCGAAATTGACCCGTCGGCTTTTCTGGCTTTCACCTATTCCCTGCTTTTCGGCATTATGTTCGGCGACGTAGGCCACGGTTTACTGCTGCTTATCGCCGCAATCGTTATGTACAAGGTTAAGGGTATGGATTTAGGAAGAATACTCATACCGTGTTCTGTATCGTCCATATTCTTCGGCTTTGTTTTCGGTAGCGTGTTCGGTTTTGAGCATGCACTCGACCCGTTCTATCACTCTGTGTTCGGACTCGAAGAAAAACCTATCGAAGTTATGGAAGCGCAGTGGACGATGACGATTATATACACTGCGGTCGGTATAGGCGTAGCGCTTGTTATCGTTGCAATGATTCTCAACATCATTTCATCCATTAAACGTAAAGACTTCGGTAACGCGCTTTTCGGTGTAAACGGTCTTAGCGGACTTGTGTTCTACGCTTCCCTTATTATCGGTTTAGTATGCACAATCGTGCTTAAAGTAAAGCTTATGACACCGCTTTATATCATACTGCTCGTCGTTTTACCGATTATTCTCGTGTTCTTACGCGAGCCGCTGTCAAAGCTTATCAAAGGCGACAAAAACTTTATGCCGCATAAAATCGGTGAGTTCTTTGTGGACAACTTCTTCGAACTTTTTGAGGTTTGTTTAAGCTATGTTACTAACACAATGAGCTTTATCCGAGTAGGTGCTTTCGCGCTTGTACACGCCGGTATGATGCAGGTTGTCTTCGTTCTTGCGAATATGACCACGGGTGCAGGATACGTTATCGTTTTAATTATCGGCAATATCGTTGTTGCGGCACTCGAAGCGCTGCTTGTCGGTATTCAGGTACTAAGACTTGAATATTTTGAGATGTTCAGCAGATTCTACATCGGCGACGGCAGAGCGTACAAACCGGTTAAAGTAGAAAAAGTATAATTCATATATAAATTGGAGGAAATCACAATGTTAGACTATTTATTATTATTCATCCCTGCAGCTTTCTTAGTAATTTCTGTACTCGTATCTATCAAAGCTTTCGAAAAAGGCAAGAGTGCTAAAACTACAGTAATCACACAGATTTTATCTTTCTGTGCTGTTTTCGCTTTCTGTATGGTATGCCCTATCGTTGCTCACGCTGCTGACGCAACTGCTGTTACTGACACTGTAGCTTCTAACGCTAAGGGTCTGGGCTATATCGCAGCAGGTATTTCAACAGGTCTTTCATGTATCGGCGGTGGTATTGCGGTTGGCGGTTCTGCTCCTGCAGCTATCGGTGCTACAAGCGAAGATCCTAAGAACTTCGGTAAGTCAATCATCTTCGTAGCGCTTGGTGAAGGCTGTGCGCTTTACGGTATGGTTATCTCTATCATGATTATCACTAGCCTCTGATTTTTAGTTTTACTCACTAATAAAGGACGTAATATTATGAAAATGTATCTTATCAGCGATAATGTAGATACACTGGTAGGAATGAGGCTAGCGGGTGTTGACGGAGTCGTTGTACACAAGCCACACCATGTTGAAAAAGCGCTCGACGACGCACTCAAGATGGACGACGTCGCTGTGATTATGATGACAGAGACTCTGATGAAGCTGTGTCACGACAAGATTTACGACATTAAACTCCACAGAAAACAACCGCTCATCATCGAAATTCCTGACAGACACGGTAATGGTCGTACTAAAGACAGTATCACTAAATACGTTCAGGATGCTATCGGTGTAAAGATATAATAAAAAGACTCAATAAGAAGGCTTTATTTATGAATCAGGATAAAAAGACAAGTAGCTTTCTTGAAGCTATAAATAAGTACGCAAAAAAACAGAGCGACGCTATCCTTCAGGAAGTCGAAGAGTTCAAGAAGCAAGAGATCGAAAAAGCTACTAAAGAAGCTCTCCTCGATGCGTACAACTTAATTCAGAAAACTATTACAACAGAAAAAGCGAAAATTGTTAGCGAGTACGCTAAAAAGGAACAGGAAAGCAAAAAAGAACTGTACATTAAGCGTAACGAAATTGTAGACAGTGTTTTTGCTCTCTCAAAAGAAAAGCTCGTAGAATTCACAAAGAGCGAAAAATACGATGAGTATCTTTTAAAGAGTGCCGCTGAAATATCACAGCACTTCTTTGATAACGAATGCACTATATACCTGAGAAGTGCAGACGAAGAAAAGAAAGAGCTTATTAAATCCGTACTTAAAACTGCGACTTTTGAAATTGACAACACAATCGCTATCGGCGGTATCAAGGGTTTATGCCCTGCTCTTAACATACTCGCAGACGACACTCTCGACTCAAAGCTTTTTGCTCAGCGCGAGTGGTTTTGTGAAAATTCAGGACTTAAGGTGGTGTAAATATGAATAATAACTGTATTTACGGCATCAACGGCCCTGTCGTTACTATTAAAGGTGCTACTGACTTTTCTATGATGGAGATGGTATACGTCGGTGACGAAAAACTCGTCGGCGAAATCATTGGCATCAACAGTGACTTCACAACTGTTCAGGTTTATGAGGATACAACAGGACTTAAACCAGGTGACCCTATTGTTGGCACAGGTGCGCCGATGAACGTACTATTAGGTCCCGGCATACTCAACAATATCTTTGACGGTATCGAGCGTCCGCTTTCTGAAATTGAGAAAACTGACGGCGCATTTATCAGCCGTGGCTCTCAGGTTTCAGCGTTAGACACAGAAAAGCTGTGGGATGTAACACTCACTGTAAAAGTAGGCGATACATTAAACGGCGGTGAGATTTACGCTACACTCCCTGAAACTGACATTATCACCCACAAGTGTATGGTACCACCATTACTTTCGGGTAAGGTAACTTATGTTGCAAAATCAGGTTCTTACAAACTTTTTGATACAATTGTTAAATTAGAAGACGAAAACGGCACGGTGCACGAACTCTCTCTGTGTCAGAAATGGCCTATCCGTACACCACGTCCTGTTAAAGAGCGTCTGACAGCGTCAATTCCGCTTATCACAGGACAGAGAGTTATCGACACTCTCTTCCCTATTTCCAAGGGCGGTACTGCGGCTATTCCGGGCGGTTTCGGTACAGGCAAAACTATGACACAGCATCAGCTCGCTAAGTGGTGCGATGCTGACATCATCGTATATGTCGGCTGTGGTGAACGTGGTAACGAGATGAGTCAGGTATTACAAGAGTTCTCTGAACTTATCGACCCTAAACACGACTGTCCGATGACTTACAGAACTACTCTTATTGCTAACACATCCAATATGCCAGTTGCGGCAAGAGAAGCGTCAATCTATACAGGTATCACACTCGCTGAGTACTACCGTGATATGGGCTACAACGTGGCTATCATGGCAGACTCAACTTCTCGTTGGGCTGAAGCGTTACGTGAAATTTCGGGTCGACTCGAAGAAATGCCTGCAGAAGAAGGCTTCCCTGCGTATCTGCCATCACGTTTGTCAGAGTTTTACGAGCGCGGATGCAGAGCAAAAGTACTTTGCGGCAAAGAAGGCTCAGTCACCATTATCGGCGCTGTATCCCCACAGGGTTCGGACTTCTCAGAACCTGTAACACAGAACACAAAGCGTTTCACACGCTGTTTCTGGGCGCTTGACAAGTCTTTAGCGTACGCAAGACACTATCCTGCTATCAACTGGATGGATAGCTACAGCGAATACTTCTCTGACCTTGACCCTTGGTTTGAAGAAAACTTAGGCGAAGAGTTCTTAGAATACAGAAAGCAGATTTCTGCGCTCTTAGCTGAAGAAAGCAGACTTATGGAAATCGTAAAGCTTATCGGTGCAGACGTACTGCCTGACGACCAGAAGCTCGTTATAGAAACAGCCAAAGTCATCCGTGTAGGCTTCTTACAGCAGAACGCGTTCCACAAAGACGACACGTTCGTACCGCTTGAGAAGCAGAAGCTGATGATGAAAACTATTCTCCATCTGCACAAGAAAGCTAAGCACATCACAAATGCTGCTATCCCGATTTCAAGAGTTTTAGAGACAGGTCTCTTCGAAAAACTCACTAAAATCAAGTACGATATACCTAACAACAGACTTGATATGTTTGATGAATATATCAAAGAGATTGACGAGAAAATCTCACAAATCACATTTTAAGGAGGAAATGCTATGATTATCAATTATGTCGGCGTTAAAGAAATCAACGGCTCTCTCGTTGTTATTGACGGCGTCAAAGGCGTTTCCTTTGAAGAAATCGTTGAATTACAGCTTGACAACGGTACTAAACGTCAGGGTCGAGTTGTACAGATTGACGGCGAGAGAATCGTCGTACAGGTTTTTGAGGGTGCGAGAGCGTTAAGCCTCAACAACACAAAGACAACTCTCACAGGTAAGCCGATGGAAATGCCGCTTGCTCCTGAGATTATGGGTCGAGTTTTAAACGGCGCTGGTAAGCCTATCGACGGTATGGGCGACATCTTCCCTGTCACAAAACGTAACATCAACGGCACTCCGATTAACCCTGTGTCGCGTATTTATCCGAGAAACTACATCAACACCGGTATCTCGAGTATCGACACGCTTATGACTCTTATCCGCGGACAGAAGCTCCCAATCTTCTCGGGTTCGGGTATGAAGCACAACGAGCTCGCTGTACAGATCGTAAGACAGGCTAAAATCAGCGGTGCCGACTCCTCTAACTTCGGTATCGTTTTCGCCGCTATGGGCGTACAGAACGACGTAGCACAGTACTTCAAGAAAAGCTTCGAGGAGAGCGGCGTTATGGACAGAGTTGTTATGCTCTTAAACCTTTCTAACGACCCGATTATCGAGCGTATGCTCACTCCGAAGTGTGCTCTTACTGTTGCTGAATATCTCGCGTTCGAGCTTGATATGCACATACTCGTTATTATGACAGATATGACTTCGTACGCTGAGGCTCTGCGTGAGTTCTCCTCTTCAAAGGGCGAGATTCCAGGCAGAAAAGGTTATCCGGGTTATCTTTACTCCGATTTAGCTTCTATGTACGAAAGAGCGGGTATGATAAAAGGCTCAAGTGGTTCTGTAACACAGATTCCGATTCTCACTATGCCTAACGATGACATCACACACCCAGTACCTGACCTTACGGGTTACATCACAGAAGGTCAGATTGTATTAGACAGAATGCTGCAGAGTCAGGGCATCTACCCTCCTGTAAACGTTCTCCCTTCCCTTTCGCGTCTGATGAAAGACGGTATCGGCGAGGGTTACACTCGAGAAGATCACCAGGGACTCGCGAACCAGCTTTTCGCTTCATACGCGAGAGTTATCGACGCAAGAAGTTTAGCGTCTGTTATCGGCGAAGAGGAACTCTCTCCTATCGATAAAAAGTACATCGAGTTTGGTAGAAAGTTCGAAAACACCTTTGTAAATCAGGGCAACTGCGAAAACAGAACTATCGAACAAAGCTTGGATTTAGGATGGAAACTTCTCTCTACTTTACCGAAATCCGAACTTGACCGAGTTGACGATAAGTTACTTGATAAATATTACGTTGAAAACGAAGAATAAAAAAGAAAGGGTGAGAATATGGCAGTAAACGCTGTACCAACTAAAGGCAATTTAATAAGTACGAAAAAGTCGCTTCAGCTGTCGAAGGTCGGTTTCGAGCTACTCGACCGCAAGCGTAATATTCTCATCCGCGAAATGATGATGCTGATAGACAGAGCAAACGAGATTCAGAGCAAAATCGACTCGGCTTTCTCAGACGCGTACATCGCTTTACAAAAAGCGAACATCACCCTCGGTTTTTGTGACGAGGTTTCGCTGTCTACTCCGATTGAAGATAGCTTAAAACTCAGCTATCGAAGCGTTATGGGTGTTGAAATACCAATTCTCACCATTGATATCACCCACAAAAACGAACTTCACTACGGTCTCGCTTCTTCTAACTCGTGTCTTGACGAAGCACAACTTCATTTTATGAACGTTAAGAATCTGACCGTCGAGCTCTGTGAAATCGAAAACAGCGTTTACAGACTCGCCGACTCTATAAAAAAGACTCAGAAACGAGCAAATGCGCTGAAGAATATTATGATTCCGAAGTTCGAAGAAGAAGTGAAATTCATCACCGACGCTTTAGAAGAGAAAGAAAGAGAAGAATTCTCGCGTCTTAAGGTCATAAAACAGCAAAAATAACATAATACGGCAAAAATAATTCTATTTACATCGCAATATACTATTGACAAATGGGAATTATTCTTATATAATAGTATGGCTGACGGAAAATAAGATATTATTTTGTGTCGTTATGCGCTGATAGCTCAGCTGGATAGAGCAACTGCCTTCTAAGCAGTAGGTCAGGGGTTCGAGTCCCTTTCAGCGCGCCATATGGTGGGTATAGCTTAGTTGGTTAAAGCGCCAGTTTGTGGCACTGGAGACCATCGGTTCGAATCCGATTATCCACCCCACCTGACTCATTAGCTCAGTCGGCAGAGCACTTGACTTTTAATCAAGGTGTCCGGAGTTCGAATCTCCGATGGGTCACCACGAAACCACTCAGAGAAATCTGGGTGGTTTTTTGTTTTGTGCACCGTGTATTCGTGTCTCTCAAATCTCAAGATAATAATGGTGACACTCCACCTCATCTGTCTCCTGTTTTCGACACCTTCTCTATAAAGAGAAGGCTTTTTACAGCATTTTATACAAAAACTATTGACTTGTCATTTTTTAGAATATATAATTTATACAGTATTTTTACAAAATATGTAAAAATGCAGGGTGTTCCGCAAGCTCTGAGAATAGCTGTGGAAAATCTCGCAAAAAAAATGTAAAGAGGTTTAAATATGAAAGCTATGGTTTGTGAAATGTGCAACAGCAACGACTTGCTCAAACAGGATGGTATGTTTGTTTGTCAAAGCTGTGGCACAAAGTATTCAGTTGAAGAAGCTAAAAAATTGATGGTCGAAGGTGTAGTAAAGATTGACGAAAGTGCAAAAGCTGATAACTTCTATACAATGGCTGAAAGCGCTTATGCTTCAGGAAACCAGTCTGAAGCAGAAACTTATTGTAATAAAATAATTGAAATTGATCCTAACAACTATAAAGCTTGGTTTTTAAAGGGCAAAGCTGCAGGTTGGCAATCAACTTTGGCTAAACTGAGAATCGAAGAATCTGTTAATTGTTTTACTAAAGCTATAGAAAATTCACCACAAGATGAAATAGATTCAATTAAAACTAAAGCTGCAGACGAATTAGATGACTTATCCTTCGCTTTAGTCTCATTATGCTGTGATAATTATGCAAAAAATGGTACAGAAGGTAATGCAGAAGAAATAAAAAACAGTGTTAAACTAATAACATTATATTCTATAGCTTTACTGTCAAAATGTGGTGTATCAGGTAACGATCTGAAAGCTAAAATAGCTACAAAGATCAACGAATCAGTTGTTGCTGCATACCAAAATGATATAGTTCCTGATTATTGGGGTGTAACACGTCACCCGTCAGAGGTAGCTTGGACACGTTATAAATCCCGTAGTTTTAAAGCGATTGAACTTTTAGAATACGCCATTAATCTAAGCGATGACGATAGTACAGCTGACATTCAACGCTATAAAAATATAATTTATATCCTAAAAGAAGTCGAACCTTCGGGTTCCTACACATACTCAAATGGTAGTTGGGTTAAGAACATCATAAACAGCCAAGATGCCAAACAACAAATGATCAACAAAATGATGTTGTGTCACAACAAGATAAAAGAGATAGATCCTAGTTATGTTGTACCAGAACCTCCTAAACCATCTTCTGGTTGCTATGTCGCTACTGCTGTTTATGGTTCTTATGATTGTGCAGAAGTATGGACACTCAGACGATTCAGAGATGATACACTCGCAATTACTTGGTACGGACGAGCTTTCATCAAAACATACTACGCTATAAGTCCTACACTTGTTAAGTGGTTTGGTGATACACAGTGGTTCAAAAACATGTGGAAACCTAAACTTGATAAGATGGTCAGAAAACTAAACAACAAAGGTGTTGAAAACACACCATATAACGACAAACAATGGTAATAACTTAGAGCAGGGATACCCTGCTCTTTTCTTTTCCCCATTTCTTGACGATACAAATTCTCTCCCACTCAAAATTTTGGGTGGTTTTTTGTTTTTATGTAACCTTTGGAATTATTTTGCGACGGTTATAGTGTAAGCTTATATTAGTATTTTTAAAACTTCATGAGGTTATTATGGAAGACAATAAAATTATAGAGCTGTATTTTAGCCGTGATGAAAGCGCAATACTACATACTCAGGAAAAATACGGAAACTACTGCTATAAAATAGCGTTTAATATTTTACGCAGTTTCGAGGACTCGAGCGAATGTGTTAACGACACATATATTGAAACCTGGAACGCTATTCCCCCACATCGCCCGAATATTCTGTCTGCGTTTCTTGCTAAAATCACGAGAAGACTCAGTATATCTATGCTTCGAAAAAACACAGCACAAAAGCGTGATAACAGAGGTAATGTATGCTTTGATGAGCTCAACGAATGTATCACAGACAATTCGCAGGTTTATGATATAATGGAAGCAGAGGAACTGAAAAACATAATCGAAAAGTTTCTTTTAATGCGTTCAAATGACGAGCGCAATATCTTTATTTGTCGTTACTTTTATGGGGATTCTATAAAAGATATAAGCAAGCAGTTTTCTTTTTCCGTAGCTAAAGTCAAGACCACTCTGCACCGAAGCAGACAAGCGTTAAAAGACCATCTGATTAAGGAGGGTGTGTTCTGTGAATAACGAAAAACTCGTAGATGCTTTTGGTATGTTTGATGATGTACTGATATAAGCTTACACTATAACCGTCGCAAAATAATTCCAAAGGTTACATAAAAAACAAA
>JAFOED010000045.1 GCA_017380355.1 Ruminococcus sp.
ATATAGTTTTAGTCCAAAACGAGGCGAACAAAGTCCGCCCCGTCTAGTTTAATTCTTATTCAGAAATTTCGTTGTTAGTCTCTTCAGCTACAACTTCTGTTTCAACAGTTTCTGCTACTGCTTCTTTTTCTACTTCAGGCTCTTCGACATAAGTGCCGTTCATAACAGCGTCGAATGTCTCGCCACTCATCTTTTCGTGCTTGATGAGATAGCCTGCTACTTCGTGGAGTTTTTCCATATAAGCGTTTAAGATATCCTCAGTTTTCTTGTACGCGTCAGTAATAATAGCGTGTACTTCTTCGTCAATCTTAGCGGCTGTTTCGTTAGAGTAGTTCTTCACCTGACCCATATCTCTACCGATGAACACCTCGTTAGAGCCTGAGCCGTAGTTAATCGGACCTAAGATGTCAGACATACCGTATTTAACTACCATATTCTGAGCAGTCTGAGTAAGGTGCTGGATGTCACTTGACGCGCCTGTAGAAATATCGTTTAAAATCAGAGCTTCTGCTACACGACCACCTAAGCAAACGATGATATTTTCAAACATCTCTTTCTTAGAGCGGTAGGACTTATCCTCTGTCGGAATCTGCATAGTATAACCGCCTGCCATACCGCGTGGGATAATCGAAATCTGGTGTACAGGGTCCTGTGTCTCACACGCGAATGCTGCGATAGCGTGACCTGCTTCGTGGTACGCTGTGAGCTTTTTCTCGTGGTCAGACATAACGCGACTCTTCTTCTCTGTACCGACAACAACCTTGATTGTTGCTTCTTCGATTTCTTCCATAGTGATGGCTTTCTTATTCTTTCTTGCTGAAAGAAGTGCAGCCTCATTCAAAAGGTTAGAAAGGTCAGCACCGGTAAAGCCTGCTGTGCTCTTAGCTATAGTCTTTAAGTCAACGTCAGGAGAAAGTGGCTTCTGGCGTGCGTGTACACGTAAAATAGCCTCACGGCCGTTGATGTCAGGATAACCAACGAGTACCTGTCTGTCGAAACGACCAGGACGTAAAAGAGCAGGGTCTAAGATGTCGGCACGGTTAGTAGCCGCAATCATAATAACACCTTCGTTAGCACCGAAGCCGTCCATCTCAACGAGCAACTGGTTAAGTGTCTGTTCACGCTCGTCGTGACCGCCACCTAAACCTGTACCACGCTGACGACCGACAGCGTCGATTTCGTCGATAAACACGATACAAGGTGAATTCTTCTTTGCTGTTTCGAAAAGGTCACGTACACGAGAAGCACCGACACCGACGAACATCTCTACGAAGTCAGAACCTGAAATCGAGAAGAACGGTACGCCTGCTTCGCCTGCGACAGCTTTCGCAAGTAAAGTTTTACCTGTACCTGGAGGGCCGACAAGCAGAACGCCCTTAGGAATACGTGCGCCTAAGTTGTTGTATTTTTCAGGAGCTTTCAGAAACTCTACGATTTCTTCGAGCTCTTCTTTTTCTTCGTCTGCACCTGCTACGTCATCGAAGGTGGTCTTTTTCTTTTCGTCAGCGCTGTTCTTAAACTTTGCTTTACCGAAATTCATCTCTTTTGAGCCCATACCACCGCCGCCCATACGGCGCATAATGAAAATCCAGAAGAAAACAAAAGCAGCGATTAAAATGATTGTCGGAATAAGCTCGACCCATACAGAGCCACCCTTACTAGCTTCGAGGTCAACAACCATAGGTTTGTCAGGATGCTTTTCGTTATACTTATCGATATCGTCCCACACATCCTCTTTGAATGTGTCCCAATCCATAAGCTTGTGCTTAACTTCTGTGCCGTCTTTAAGCGTTAAGGTTACTGTGGCAGAATTGCCGTTAACGTGGAATTCAGTTACCTGCTGATCTTCGAAGTAACCCACCACTTCTGAGTATGTCGGTTTTTCAGGACCACTCATATAGAAGAACCAACCTGCGACCAGTATCACGAGAATCGGAATACCGAGGTACACAAGCAGTCCTTTAAGTTTGTTTGGACTTTTCTTTTCCAATACTATTCACTCCTTATATTAGTATTGTTTTTTTACATAAAATTATGAATAAACACTACGATCCAAAATTCCGACGTAAGGAAGATTTCTATAGTGTTCGTTGTAGTCAAGGCCGTATCCGATGACGAATTCGTCAGGAATGTCGTATCCTATGTAATCTACATCTATATCAACAACTCTGCGTGACGGCTTGTTCAGCAGAGTGCAGATTTTTACTGAATTTGCATTTTTTGCGGCAAAATACGCTTTGATAAACGAAAGAGTGTTACCCGAGTCGATAATATCCTCGACTATAACGATATCCTTGCCATCAATTGGAACTGACAGGTCTTTCACGATATTAACACGACCTGAGCTTTCAGTACCTGCGCCGTAACTAGACACAGCCATAAAGTCGATAGTACATGTTTTAGTATACGCTTTTATAAGATCTGCCATAAACGCAATACTGCCCTTTAAAAGGCCGACAAACATAACTTCTCTGCCTTCAAAGTCTTCTTCAATCTGTTTTGCAATACGCTCTACAGCTTCTTTAATCTGTTCTTCAGAAATCAGAACGCGTTCTACATCCTTGTTCATGGTTTACCCCCTATGTATTTATATCCACCGTTTTTGTACATACCCTTTTTACCATCTTTAGATGTTCCTACTCCCTCAAGCCACAGCACCTTACTGCCGTTTGCAACGACAAACAGTGACGAGCGTTTCTCCACAGGAATTTTCAGCTCGTTTAGTAGTTTTTTGAGGGATTTTGTGACTCTACGCTCAAAAAAAGTGAACGTGTCGCCCTCTTTTTTATGTCGCACGACCGTTTCTTCACTTATTATATCACACGAGATACAGTCGTTTAAGAAGTTTTTATTAACATTTTTTATTTCTTCTGCAGAAATATACTCAAACATTCCGCAGTTTTCAAAACTAGTTTCAAAATTTTCTCTTGATTCATCCTGCTGTGTAATACGGAGCACGCCCTGTTTACACACAGCTCTGAAACCAAAAGGCAAATCAACACACGCTGATGTTTTCAGCGCGTCGCACATAAGCTCGATGTGGCGATGAGATACATCGCACCCGCTACGCTTTGCGATTATATAGAGCGAGTTTTTAAGCACTGCAGGTGGTAACTGCAACAGCTCTTCACACGAGTAACCGTACTCGGTTTCACAGTTTTTTAATTCTTTTTCGGAAAATTCATCCAGAAAAGCTTTAATTTCAGTTAAGTCGCCACACATACGAGAAACGCTGTCACACAAATCAGGATTAAGAGATTTAAGCACAGGCACCGCGTTGTGACGGATTTTATTGCGTGTATAATCGTCAGTTAAATTAGTGCTGTCGGTAACGTAAGAAAACGCGTTTTCGCTGCAATAACGCTCGACGTCCTCACGAGTGCAGAGAATAAGCGGTCGAATGATGTTATCTCTGATAGGCTTTATACCGGTAAGACCCGTAATAGAGGTACCACGAGCCATATTATACAGCACGGTTTCTACGTTATCAGACGCGGTGTGGGCAGTCGCGATTTTAGTGCAGAGCTTTTCGGATAACTCAGAGAAAAACTCATAGCGTACGTTTCTTGCGCACAGCTCAACACTCAACTTCTGCTCATTTGAAAGCGAGAGCACATCGACGCTTTTTACAAAAAGCTCAATATGAAGCTCATCGCACAAAGCTCTGACGAAATTTTCGTCACGCATACTCTCTTCTCCACGCAAATTATGGTTTACGTGGCACGCATATAACGTGAGATTGTATTTTTCTTTTATAGAATAAAGCACGTGCAGTAATGCAACAGAATCTGCACCGCCCGACAAAGCGACAAGCACCTTGTCGTTGTTTCTTAGCATATCAAAGCCAGAAATAGTGTTCTCCACCTTAAGCTTCACGGTGAGCCTCCACACTGGTAAATCGCATAAACTCACCCTGCCAGTGAAGTTTTACGGACGAGGTTTCGCCGTGACGGTTTTTAGCAACAAGACACTCGCCGCTATTCTGGTCAACTGCAGTAGCGACGTTCTCGCCTTTGTCCTTGTCGTAATAGCCCTCACGATAAAGGAAGAGCACGATATCGGCATCCTGCTCGATAGAACCCGAGTCTCTCAGGTCAGAAAGCTGTGGTCTGTGGTCAGGACGCTGTTCACTCGCACGAGAGAGCTGTGACAGACAGATAACAGGAATGTTAATCTCTTTAGCTAAAATCTTCAGGTTTCGTGTAATATCAGAAATCTCCTGAACTCGGTTGTCGGTACGCTTACCGCCCGAATTCATAAGCTGTAAGTAGTCGATGATTACGAGGTCGATGTTCTTGAGCCTGCGCAGTTTCGCTTTCATCTCGGAAACTGTGATACCCGGAGTACCATCGAGATAAATGTCGGCTTTATTAAGCACATCACCTGCGGCGATAAGACGCTGCCACTCTTCTTCGGAGAGCTTACCTGTTCGAAGTTTGGTACCACCGACCAAAGCTTCACTTGAGAGTAGACGGGATGCAAGCTGCTCCTTACTCATTTCGAGCGAGAAGAAAGCAACTGTCTTTTTGGATACACACGCAGCGTGCTTAGCGATATTAAGCGCAAAACTGGTTTTACCCATACCAGGACGAGCCGCAAGCAGAATAAGGTCAGAACGGTTAAGACCGGTGATAACACGGTCGAGGTCACCGATACCTGTAGAAACAGGCTTTACTGCGTCATCGTCGCGGTTAAGTAAGTCGAGTCTGTCAAAAGTCTCGATGAGTACTTCGTCAATACGCTGTAAGCCCTGTACGTTTTTGCCTCTGCGGATGTCAAAAATCTTCTGCTCGGCAGAGTCGATAAGCATCGCAGGCTCAATCTCTCCGTCGGACGCTTCTTCGATAATATCGCGTGACGCAGAAATAAGCATACGAACGTCGTACTTGTCCCTTACATACTGCGCATAGATTTCAATATTAGAGATAGATGGACAGCTCTCAGCGAGTTGCATAAGGTATGTTTTACCTGTAGCCTCATCAAAAGACTTGTCCGTTTTCAATGTTTCGAGCACGGTGACAAAGTCGACAGTCTTGCCCTGTGTGAACATAGACAGCATCGCAGAATAAATCACCTTGTGGGTTGAAACATGGAAGTATTCAGATTTTGGCAGGATTTCTGCCACTCTGGCGATTGATTCAGGCTCCATAATAATAGCGCCTAAGACCGCCTGCTCTGCTTCAGGGCTATACGGAAGTCTCATTCCGTCGTAACCCGCAGTAATTTTTGTGTCTGCCAAAACAACACCTTCTTAACTAACGAAATATAGAATAAGTGAAATAATCACAGAGCTTTTACTTCAACCTGAACTTTAGCTGTGATAGATGTGTAGAGCTTTACTTCAACATCGTAAACACCACAGGTTTTGATGTCAGAAGAAAGAGTAATCTTTCTCTTGTCGACATCGATACCCTTCTGCTTTTTGATTTCTGCGCTGATTTCTTTAGCTGTGATGCTACCGAAGAGCTTGCCGCCCTGACCTGCTTTTGCACTCATAACAAAAGTAGAACCCTCGAGCTTTGCTTTTGCGTCATTTGCAGCAGCGATAGCTGTGTCAATCTTAAACTTCTTTGACTGTTCAGCGTTTTTAAGCTCATTCATTGCCTGAGCATTAGCCTCTTTAGCGAGATTCTTCGGAAAAAGGAAGTTACGCACGTAACCGTCAGAAGCAGTAACGAGCTCGCCTTTCTTTCCTAAACCTTTAACATCCTGTAAAAGTACAACTTTCATGATGTTACCTCCTTATTTAAACTTAGATAATCTGATTATAGCAATTAATTTTTCTTTCGCCTGTTCAACGGTTACGTCAGAAAGCTGTACAGCCGCCATATTCTGGTGACCGCCACCGCCGAGCTGTTCCATAATAAGCTGGACGTTTATCTTACCGTATGAACGAGCAGAAATGTTAACGTTTTTAGAGTCAATCGGAGAAACTACGAACGACGCGTAAACGTCAGTTATAGTGAGAAGTTCGTCAGCTGCCTGAGCACTTAAAAGTCGTGAATTTTTCATAACTGTGTCGATAGTAGACACCGCGCAGTGGTTCACGACCTGTGCTTTAGACACGAGCTTGTACTTCTCTTTATATGTGTCGATTGAATTTGAGAACAGGTTGCGTACAACAACCGTGTCAGCACTCTTCTTTCTCAAGTGTGCCGCAGCTTCGAAAGTACGCACGCCTGTGTTAATAACAAAGTTTTTAGTATCGAGCATAATACCAGAAAGCAGAGCTTCTGCCTCGACCTTTGACATACCGTCATCGCCTAAATACCCGATAAGCTCGGTGACCATCTCGGAAGTCGAGCTGGCATTTGGCTCGTGGAAGAAAATATCAGCGTTGTCGATGAAGTTTACCATCTTTCTGTGGTGGTCGATAACGATAACTTTAGAACACGCTTTGTGGACTTTCGGACTTTCGATGAAATCCGGAGAATGGGTGTCAACAACAAAAAGCAGAGTTTTATCGTTAATTATAGACAGCGCTCTGTCGACGTTTATAAACATATCTTCGTGGTGGATTTCGAGTCGTTCGATGAGAGTTTTCGCCATCGACTTTTCTTTATCACACACAACGTAAGCACGCTTTGAAAAAGTTTTTGTAACTGTGCTGTAGATACCGGCAGCCGAGCCGATACAGTCAAGGTCAGAGTATTTGTGACCCATAATGAGCACCTTGTCGCACTGCTCGATAGCGTTTCTGACAGAGTCGGAAATAACGCGGACACGGACTTTGCTGGTCCTCTCGACACCCTTTGAGACACCGCCGAAGAACTCGTACTCGCCGTTTGTCAGGATAGCTACCTGGTCGCCACCACGACCCAAAGCCATATCGAGGGCTTTCTTCGCGTTTGCGTGGGAGTCTTTCAGGCTCTTACAGTTTCTGCCGATACCGATAGAGATAGTCGCGCTTCGTTCGCCGATTTTTATCTGTCTTACTTTATCGAGAACACGGAACTTCTTTTCAAACTGAGTGAGCAGAACTTTCTCGTCGAAGATGATGAGATATCTGCCGTCGTAAAGTTTGCGGTAAAGCGAGTCGTGTTTCTGCGCCCATCGTGAAAGCAGATTTTCGAGAAGAATCATCGCCTGTGTGCCGTTTTCTTCATTGTCAGATGAAAAATCCTCGATGTTGTCAAAAACTACTAAAGCTACCGACTTCTGAGTATTGTAGTACTCACGCTCGATATCCTTGAAATATGTATTGTCGACAACAGAAATCATATATCCTTTGTCGACTTTATTCGCATAAATAGTGAGCTTTTTCTCACCGAATTCAGCGTCAACACCGCTTTCGCTCATACAAAGTGACTCGGCACTCTCGCCTTTTATGAAGTCTGAGATTTTCTCGCCTACTCCGTCTGAGTTTTTGAAGAAAATATCTTCAAAAAGCTTATTGTACAACAGAATCTCACCTTTTTCGCCGAGCATACAGCACGCTGTTTTCATCGACTCGAGGTAATCCTGTGACACGTCGGTCGTCGCTTTTACTGTACTTGAGATGACGTTTCGCATATATATTCTGAAACGAATCACAAAAAACAGCACTATACCGAGCGCTACAAACGTGAGCGCAATTTCAAACAGAGAAAGTATTTTATTGTATTTAAATGTTGCGACAGCCATCAAAAACATAACTGCAGCAAAAATCAGGTATACGGGCAAAGCTGTCCATACGCGTTTTTTCAAAATACGCACCTGCCTTATCTGAACTCCTTATGAAGTTATACCTCCATAAGTATAGGTAAAATCATCGGACTTCTGCGAGTACGCTGTAAAATCAGCTTCGCAACATCGTCTTTGATTTTATTTTTGATTACTCCCCACTCGTGGATGTTACGTGTTGCACAATCTTCTAAGATATCGAGTGCACGCTGTTTAACTTCTTCGAGCAGGTTTTCGCTCTCTCGAACGTACACGAAACCACGCGATACGATATCAGGACCGCTGATAACGTGGCCATCGTAAACATCAAGAGAAGCAACGATGATAATAAGACCGTCCTGTCCAAGATGTTTTCTGTCTCGAAGCACGATACTTCCGACATCGCCTACACCCAGACCATCAACAAAGACCTTGCCTGCCTGTACAGGAGCTACTTCTTTCATATAATTGTCAGTAAGTTCAACGACCTTACCAATGTCACCGATGAAGATGTTCTCTCTCTTCATACCGAGTGACAGAGCAATATCCATATGCTTTCTGAGGTGCTTCTGCTCACCGTGAACAGGGATGAAGTACTTAGGCTTAACTAAAGCCTGTAAAATCTTCAGCTCTTCCTGACACGCGTGACCCGAAACGTGAACCTCATACATAGACTCGTGGACAACCTCACAACCGCGCTTTAACAGTTCGTCGACGACGTTACCTACTGTGCGCTCGTTACCAGGGATAGGGTTAGCGGAAATGATGATAAAGTCACCTGCACCGACGCTGACTTTTCGGTGGTCAGAATACGCCATACGTGACAGCGCACTCATCGGTTCACCCTGTGAGCCGGTTGTGACTAAAACGATTTTCTCCATCGGATAATCACGGAGTTTATCGATATCGATGAGAATATTATCAGGAACATCAAGGTATCCGAGTTCTTTTGCGACGTTCATATAGTTGACCATACTTCTGCCGGAAAAAGCAACATTACGGTCATACTTCTTAGCGCAGTTGATAATCTGCTGAACACGGCTGATATTAGACGCAAAAGTAGCGATAATTATTCGTTTATTATAAGCTCGTCTGAAAAGTGTATCGAAGCTGTCAGCTACTGTCTGTTCGGTTGCGGTGTAACCGCTACGCGAAGCGTTTGTACTGTCAGCCATCAGTGCTAAAACTCCCTCTTCGCCGAGCTGTGCAAAGCGTGATAAGTTAATCATACCGCCTGACATCGGAGTGCAGTCGATTTTAAAGTCGCCTGTGTGTACCAAAGTACCTGCAGGTGAATGAATCGCAACGCCTACTGCGTCAGGGATAGAGTGGTTAACGTGGATAAGCTCAACGTCAAAGCAACCGAGTTTCACAGAGCTTCCTGCGTCAACTACGTGGAGTGATACTCTGTCTAAACTGTGCTCTCTGAGCTTGTTCTCGATAAGACCTACTGTAAGTCTTGTACCATAAATAGGCACGTTGACTTTAGCTAAAAGATACGGCAAACCGCCGATGTGGTCTTCGTGAGCGTGAGTAATAACGATACCCTTTACTCGGTCTTTGTTCTGTTCAATATACGAAAAGTCAGGGATAACGAGGTCAACACCCAGCATATCACCGTCAGGAAACGCCATACCGCAGTCAAGCAGTATGATATCGTCGTTGCACTCGAAAACTGTCAGGTTCTTACCGATTTCGTTAAGACCGCCTAAGAAAGCTATTTTAATCGGTGGCTTCTGAACTTTTACCTGCTCTTTATTTTTATAATCCTTTTTATTTTTCGGTTTAAAATCATATTTAGCGTTTGAAGATTTTTTGTATGTTTTCTTACTGCTTGAGGACTTGTTAACCTTGCCCTTAGCAGTAGTACGCTTACTGTTTTTCTTATTCTTTTCTGTGCTCAAAGCTATACCTCCTGTAATTAGATTTTTTAGTAGCACAAAATATGTACTGTGTCACAAAGTGACTCTCTCAACGTTAAATCGAGAGATTATATGTAAATCCGCATTAATACCGCCCATGCGAATCTAAATTTAAAAATCGCAATATTACCCTATAATAAATATATGTAATCTTATTCTACCCCAAATATGTCGCAAGGTCAAGAAAAAGCGTACATTACTTTTAACGATTATTACACCATGATGCACCGATTTTCTGTAAATTATTCTGTATACTGACTTAAACATAAATATTATGGACGTAAAAGCGAAGAATAATCATCTAAAAGTGTTGCATTTGCTATGTTGTGTTGCTATAATATAGGGTGATATTTACAATGGAGTGAATTGCGATTGAAACACGTTGAGATTTTCACCGATGGCGCTTGTTCGGGTAATCCGGGCCCTGGCGGCTGGGGCGCTATCCTCAGATATAAAGGAACTGAAAAAGAAATCAGTGGCGGCGAAAAGCTCACCACAAACAACCGTATGGAGTTACTCGCGGTCATAAACGCTTTAAAGCTTTTAAAAGAACCGTGCGAGGTTACTCTTTACTCTGACTCACAGTATGTGTGCAACGCTTTAAAGCTCGGCTGGGCTAAAAAGTGGAGAGATAACGGTTGGATGAGAAACAAAAAGGACCCTGCTTTAAACCCAGAGCTGTGGGATGAACTTTTAAAACTCTACGACAAACACACAGTAAATATCGAATGGGTCAAAGGCCACGCTGGCCACGAAGAAAACGAGCGATGCGACAAACTCGCAGTTGCTCAATCACAAAAATATGCACAAACATAAAAGGTGAAATATATGAGAAAGATTTACGCAGATAACGCTGCTACCACTTCCCTTCATCCTCTCGTTTTAGAGAAGATGATGCCGTATCTCACAACTGTTTACGGTAACCCGAGCAGTCTTTATGCAATAGGCGCAGAGGCCAAGGAAGCAGTAGAAAGCTCAAGAGAAAAAATCGCAAAATTAATCGGCGCTAACAGCCCTAACGAGATTTACTTCACATCAGGCGGTTCTGAAGCCGACAACTGGGCTATAAAAGGTGTGTGCCGTGCTCTTAAGAAAAAGGGTAAAAATCACATCATCACTTCTAAATTCGAGCACCACGCTGTGCTTCACACCTGCAAGGCACTCGAAAAAGAGGGCTTCGAGGTAACATATCTTGACGTATACGAAAACGGTATCGTTAAGGTTGAGGACGTTAAAAACGCTATCAAAGACACAACCGCTTTAGTTACAATTATGTACGCTAACAACGAAATCGGTACTATCCAGCCGATTAAGGAAATCGGTATGGTGTGTCGTGAGAAAGGCGTTGTGTTCCACACAGACGCTGTTCAGGCTGTAACACAGGTTCCTATTAACGTAGAAGAAGAGTGCATTGATTTATTAAGCTTAACAGCTCATAAATTCCACGGACCTAAGGGTTGTGGTGCGCTTTACTGCAGACGCGGTATCCGTCCTGAAATCCTCATCGACGGTGGTGCGCAGGAGCGTACACGTCGTGCCGGTACTGAAAACGTAGCAGGTATCGTCGGTTTAGCTGAAGCGCTCGAGCTTGCTATCTCTAATATGGAAGAGCGTAACTCAAGACTCACTAAAATGCGCGACCGTCTTATCGACGGATTACTTAAAATCGAACGCAGCAGAATAAACGGTGACCGAGTTTCCCGTTTACCTGGTAACATAAATATGTGTTTTGAGGGTATCGAAGGCGAAAGCTTACTCCTTAAACTCGACTTCGCAGGAATTTCTGCTTCCTCGGGTTCAGCGTGTACATCGGGCGATTTAGACCCTAGCCACGTTCTGCTTTCCATCGGTCTGCCTCACGAAATCGCTCACGGAAGTATGAGACTGTCTTTCTCAGACGACAACACTGAAGAAGACGTTGACTATATTTTAGAACAGGTTCCCGTTATCGTTGACTATCTGAGAATGATGTCACCACTGTGGGAAAAAATCAAAGAAGAAGAAAGGAACAACTAACTATGGCATATACAGAAAAGGTTATGGACCACTTCGCTAACCCTAGAAACGTAGGCGAGATTCCTGATGCGTCAGGTATCGGCGAGGTTGGTAACTCTAAATGCGGAGATATCATGAAAATGTACATCAAGGTTGAGGGCAACGTTATCGTTGACTGTAAGTTCAAGACTTTCGGTTGCGGTGCGGCTATTGCTACAAGCTCGATGGCTACAGAGCTTATCAAAGGCAAGACTATCGACGAAGCTTTAAAGCTCACTAACAAAGCAGTTATGGAAGCTTTAGACGGACTTCCACCAGTAAAAGTTCACTGCTCAGTACTCGCTGAACAGGCTATCAAAGCAGCGCTTGCTGACTACTACACACGTCAGGGCATCGACCCAGAGCCTATCGTAGGTAAAATTCAGGAATGTGACCACGACCACGGTTGCGGCTGTTCTGATTTTTAATTCTATAAAAGATTTATAAAACAAGAAACCGACAGGTATCTCCCTGTCGGTTTTATTTTTACTTATTTTTACACAGCGAAAGGCACCCGCTTTATGCGAGTGCCTTTTAACAGAACATCTATGAAACTTTTTGAAGGAGGGAATTATTTCTCGTTTAAAAGCTTATTAAGTTCTTCCATAAATGTGTTGATATCCTTAAACTGTCTGTAAACAGAAGCAAAACGAACGTAAGCAACCTCATCTACAGTCTTGAGCTCGTCCATAGTAAGCTCGCCGATGTAACCTGAAGTTACCTCACGGTCAAGACTTGACTGAAGCTTTGCTTCGATAGAGTCAACAACCTTTTCGATCTGGTCGATAGACACAGGACGCTTCTCACAAGCACGCAGAATACCTGCAGTGAGCTTATTTCTATCAAAAACTTCACGTGACTTATCACGCTTAACAACAATAATCGGAACAGTTTCGATAACCTCGTGAGTAGTGAAACGCTTAGCACAGCTTAAGCACTCTCTTCTTCTACGGATTCTTTCGCCCTCATCAGCAGGACGGGAATCGATAACTTTACTTTCTTCATAACCGCAATACGGACACTTCATAGGTACACCCCACACTTGGTAATTATATTTCTCTGTTGAAATTATAACACAATATATAGATAAAACAAGTTATATTTTTGTAATATCTAGTTACATCTTGTATATAAATAGACAAAATCCACATCCTCTTGTGTTTTATACCGAAATTATCCGTAAAAGCTGTTGAAAAGTGCATAACAACTGTGATATACTAGGTGCATACTTTTTATAAATGAAAGGGGTATTACTTATGGGTACAAAAAGAAGCACCTTTTCCGGTAAAATCGGATTTGTGCTTGCGGCTGCAGGCTCTGCGGTAGGACTCGGAAACATCTGGCGTTTCCCTTATCTTGCGGCTAAGTACGGCGGAGGTATCTTCCTGCTTGTATATCTTATTCTTGCACTTACTTTCGGCTTCGCGCTGATGACTGCGGAAATTGCTATCGGCCGTAAAACAGGAAAAAGCGCAATCGATGCTTTCTCATCACTTAACAAAAAATGGGGATTCGTCGGTATTTTAGCTTCCATCGTTCCGATAATCATCCTCCCGTATTATTCAGTAATCGGCGGTTGGGTTACTAAATATCTCGCGGTATTTATATCGGGTCACGCTGCTCAGTCAGCAACAGACACATACTTCACAGACTTTATCGCTAAACCTTTTGAACCGCTCGGTTGGTTCTTGCTTTTTATCGGCGTTACAGCTTTAGTCGTTCTTTTCGGCGTTGAAAAGGGTATCGAAAAAGTTAGTAAAATTATGATGCCTGTGCTTATTGTACTTTCTTTAGGTATCGCAGTTTACTCTCTCTGTATGCCTGGTGCTATTGACGGATTAATTTACTACGTCAAACCTGATTTCACAAAATTCTCAGCTACTACAGTACTTGCTGCTATGGGTCAGCTCTTCTACTCAATGAGTTTAGCTATGGGTATTATGATTACCTACGGCTCATATATGAAGAAAGACGTCAGCATTACATCTTCTGTATCTCAGATTGAGATTTTCGACACAGGTATCGCATTCCTCGCAGGTCTTATGGTTATTCCTGCTGTATTCTCATTCTCAGGCGGTGACCCTGAAGCTTTAGGCAAAGGCCCTGGACTTATGTTCATCACTCTTCCTAAGGTGTTCAACTCAATCCCTGGTGTCTGGGGAAGCATCATCGGAACAACATTCTTCCTGCTTGTTCTTTTCGCAGCTCTTACATCATCAATCTCTCTTATGGAAACTGTAGTTTCTATCTTCAGAGATAAGTTCGGCTGGGGTCGTAAATTCACCTGTCTTTTCGTTGCTGTTGGTTCGATTTTACTCGGTTTACCTTCCTCCCTCGGTTTCGGTGTGCTGAGCTTTATCAACATCAAAGGAAACACATTCCTCGATATGTTCGACATCTTCTCTAACTCCATCCTTATGCCGATTGTAGCACTTCTCACATGTATCTTTATCGGATTTATTATTAAGCCAAAAGCTATTATCGAAGAAGTCGAAACAAACGGTCACAAATTCAGCAGAAAAGGTCTGTTCGTTGTGATGATCAAATTCATCGCACCTATCTGTATCGTGCTGATTCTTATTTCATCAATCCTTGACGTACTCGGTATTGTGAAAATCTAAAAAACAAAAAACAAGGCACTCTCTATTCCAAACAGAGAGTGCCTTTTCTTTTTAGAACACAAATTGTACAAGTGCCATATATGAGAGCGTTCCTGCGATAATAGATAGCAGGGTGTTTCTTCGCCATATATGAAGCAGTACTACCACTGCGCCTGCAATTAAATAAGCAAGCCACGAACTCGTCGTAGTAAAGCTTATATCCTTTACACAGTAGATAACGAGCATACCGATAATAGCGTACGGCAGAACTTTTCCAAGATAAAGCACAAACTTCGGAGTAGGCTTTTTACCCGAAAAAACGAGAAACGGAAAAGCTCGCAGTAAGTATGTGACCACCGCCATAACGAGTACGAGAAGTATAGAGTGTACGGTAGGGTTATTCGTCATACTTATCCCTCCTCACAAACTTAAGCGTTGTAAGCGCGATAAGGATTAAAATCATAGTCGGAATGAGCATATTCTCCTTGAATATCGCAGTACATAAAACAGCACATCCAACACCGATAACAGCAGGAACGTGGTCCTTGTTCGTAAGCCACTGCTCAACAAAAATCGTGAGAAACAGAGCTGTCAACACGAAGTCGATACCCTCGCTGTTAAAGCTGACGTTAGAGCCGAAAACCGCACCTAAGGTACAGCCCATAATCCAGTAAATGTGGTCAAACAGCGACACCAAAAAGTAGTACAGATGCTTGTTGTTTACATCCTTAACCGCGTCGTCGTTACACACAAGAGAGTATGTCTCGTCGGTCAGCGTGTGTATCATATAAAATTTCTTGAATCCTGTGCCTTTGTACTTATCGACAAGCGAGATGCCATAAAACAGATGTCTTGCGTTAATGATAAGCGTCGCTAAAGCCGCAGAAACAAGGCTGATACCGTCAGCTAAGAATTCAACCGCTGCGTACTGACTCGAGCCACCAAACATCGTGATACTCATAAAAAGTGCCCAGATTCCGCCGTAGCCCTTAGTACTTAATAGCACACCAAAGCCAAAACCGAGAGCTAAATATCCAGCGAGCACAGGTAGCGACGCCACAAAGGCTTTTTTTACATCGTTTTTGTTCTTCATATCTTCACCAAAACTAAAAATTCCAAAAGATATTATAGTCCTTTATACTACATTTTTCAACGGCATAAGACATAAAAAAAGCTCCGAAATACATCGGAGCTTTTGTGCTATTTTATCTCATAGTCAATGAGTTATTCATAAGCGTTGTACTGTACATAAAGAGTACGTCGGCATTTTCAAAATCAACGTACTGTGTGAGGTGGTCGCTCATAATATATCGCAAATCAACGAGCACTACCTGTGAGTAACTTTGAGCTATAATCGGAGCAGCCGAACACGCGAAAGAGTCGCGGAAAATAATGAGTCTGTCTTCGTTTTTAGCCATTTTATTTTCGATAGTAACCACAGGCTGGTTACCAGACAAAAAGAACTCGTACGGCTCGTCTGTAGTTAACTTCTCAGCATCGTAAGTCTTCACTTTCTCATCAAACCAGAAGCTTTTGATGTAATCTGCCTGAAGATAGAAAAGCGAATCGCTTTCTACTTTTTTATTACTGCGGTGCGCGTAGTTTCCTATAAACGGAGTAGACACGGAAACTGTAGTAAACTCAGCATCACTTCTCTTACCCATATTCCCTAAGACGCGCTGTGACACATCAAGAAAACAGTCCTGTTTAATGTGTGGGTCGGTGCGGTAATAATCATCAGCACAGAGTAAATCGTACACAGGAATGAACTTACAAAACGAAAGTTCAGATTCTAAATAATCGTAAAACTCGTCGTACTCATACTGCTTATCAGTTAAATACCTGTACTTATCAGGAATCAGCACAAAATAGCAGTTACTGTCAGGAAAATTTTCATCGTGTACTTTAGAAAAAAGTTTTAAGGCATAGTCGAGCATACTGACATTCATCGGGTCTTCAATTTCAACAAGATGCTCGTCAATTTTCACGATATCGCCTGGCTGTGCCGTACACATAATATCAAACACAGCGACAAAACCGCACGATAAAACAAGTATCAAAACAGCGAGTATAAAAGCTACGCTTCTTTTCATTATAAACCTACTTTCATAAAAGAAAATTCAGCACGATTTTACTCGTGCTGAAAATAAATTATTCTGCAAATTCGTCAACGAAGTCTTCGCCGTAAACAGGAACTTCGCCCTCAAGTGGGTTTCCGTTCTCGTCTGTTTCTTCTTCCTGCTCGAATGACTCAGGAGTCATAATAACGATAACTTTGTCGCCGTCTTTTTCAACGATGAGCTCGTCAGCCTCAGTACAGATGTTCCATCTGAGGTCAGCGTTGTCCTTTAATGTCTGCATAAACTCGCCAGCGTCTGTGCCTTCAGAAAGGTCAAATACGTAGCCGATGAAAGGAATTGTGCCGATCATAGGACCGAACATAACACCTTCGTCAAAGCCCTTGATTTCAGCGTTGCCGAAACCAGAGAGATAACCCTCTTCAACAGCCATTGACATACCCATAAAGCTGATTACAGATTCTTTGAGAAGTGCGTCAGCGATTTCCTGAGCAGTCTGGTCAGAATTCTCATAGAAGTAATCAACAAGTGGTGTACCAACTTCGCCGTAAGTTTCTCCACTTCTCTCAGAGCAAGCAGCAAGGGACACAACCATTAAAACAGCAAGTAATAAAGCAAAAATCTTTTTCATAATTTTCTCCTTAATTTTAAATTAAATAATGTATAACAAAAGATAAAAATCTTTAGTCAGCACTGATGAATAAACTGCCATCTCTATATGGCAACGGAGCATTCCACCCCTGTAACGCAAATCCTTCTTCGACCCCCTGTATCATCATAACGCCAACATCGCTCTGATAAAACTGAGAGCCTGAATTCACAAGGACAAGACCTGCTTCGGTGACAATTTCGCTGAAAGTAAGAACTCCGACATCATTGACAGTATAAGTTCCCGTACCAAAAGCCATAGCTTCCAAAAGGTTAAACTGCATCTGTACCACGTTGTTTTCTTTTATCTCAACATAGTCAGCAAGCGACATATCGCCTTGTGCATCCTGTGAAACGTAAAGCCCGATGTAACTTTCAGTCTCTGATTGTGTAGGAACGTCTGTCTGTGAAGAAGTTTCTTCTACTATCTTTTCAGTAGCGTCTGTCTGTGAAGAAGTTTCTTCTACTATCTTTTCAGTAGCGTCTGTGTCAATAGAAGTGCTATCACCACAGCCACAACAGACAGTAATCACAAGCATCAAAACTAAAACTAAAGCAAAGAGTTTTTTCATAATTCAACTCCTTTTTAATGTAAATAAATTTTACAACTTCATTATATATGAAGTATAGAAATAATACAACAGTTTTCGCGTTTTTATTAAAGTAAATTTATGTAACGAATTATGTAAGAAAAAACCGCCTCGAAAGAGACGGTTTGTGGCGCGCTTGAAGGAATTCGAATCCCCGACCTTTCGCTTAGGAGGCGAACGCTCTATCCTGCTGAGCTACAAGCGCATATTATGTAATTCTCAAATAACGCAGGGCGGTTTTATGCGCCCTGCGTATTTTTTTTTATAGAATTTTAAGTTCTGTATATTTCTTCAGACGAATTATACAGGGTGAATCATATTCTCTTTGTCGAGTTTGTCGCCGTTAATACCGCACTGTGTGTTTCTTCTCTTCTCGAAGAAGTCGAGTGCGACTTTCTGGAACATACCGTAAGAGAGTACGTCTTCTTCCTGCTGAATCCACTGTGGGATTTCAGCTCTTAATTTCTCGAGTTCCGGCTCGAGGAGATCAGCAGGACGGCAGTCAACAGGCTCCATATCGCCGATAATCTTCTTTCTAAAATCTGGGTCGATTGGCATTGGAGTTGTACCGTACTTACCTGCTACCATATCCTTGAACTCTTTTGTGCACATCTTGTATCTCTCGCCTGTGATAACGTTGAACACAGCCTGAGTACCGACAATCTGTGATGTAGGAGTAACAAGTGGTGGATAACCTGAATCTTCTCTAACTCTAGGTACTTCAGCTAAAACTTCAGTAAGCTGATCTTCCTTACCAGCCTGTTTGAGCTGAGAAAGGAGGTTTGACAGCATACCGCCAGGTACCTGATAGATAAGAGCGTTAGCGTCAGTTGCGAGCATCTTGTGGTCGATAAGTCCACAATCGATGTACTTATCACGAAGTGTCATAAAGTAATCTCTGATTTGTGTTAACTCTTCGAGTTTGATACCAGTATCAAACTGACTGCCCATTAAAGCTGCTACCATAGACTCTGTAGGTGCGTGTGATGTACCTAAAGCGAGTGGTGAGATAGCTGTGTCGATCATATCAACACCTGCTTCAACACCCTTAAGTAAACACATTGAAGCAAGACCTGAAGTGTAGTGTGTGTGGAGCTGAATCGGTAAATCAACCTCAGCTTTAATTGCCTTAACAAGGCTCTCAGTTGCGTATGGAGTCAAAAGTGCCGCCATATCCTTGATACAGATAGAGTCAGCGCCTGCGTCAGCAATACGCTTAGCATAATCTACGTAGTACTCGTCAGTGAATACAGGACCTGTAGTGTACGAAATAGCAACCTGTGCGTGTGCACCCTCTTTTTTAGCCGCTTTAATAGCAGTAGAGAGGTTTTTGATATCGTTTAATGCGTCGAAAATACGGATGATATCGATACCGTTAGCAACAGAGCGCTGTACGAAATACTCGAGCACGTCGTCAGCGTAGTGACGGTAACCGAGCATATTCTGACCACGGAACAGCATCTGGAGCTTTGTGTTCTTGCAGTGGTCTTTGATAGTGCGGAGTCTGTGCCATGGGTCTTCGTTTAAGAAACGTAAGCAACTGTCAAAAGTAGCGCCACCCCAACACTCGAGTGAATAGTAGCCTACTTTATCCATCTTGTCGAGAATAGGAAGCATCTCGTCAAGAGTCATACGTGTTGCAAGCAAAGACTGATGAGCATCACGCAGAGCAGTTTCAGTAATTTTAATCTGTTTTGCCATAAAACTCACCTTTAATTAAGATAATGTAACGAGTGTCTGACCTGAGTCAACAGACTCGCCTTTTGATACGTTTACAGTAGCAACTGTGCCATCCTGTGGAGCTTTGATTTCGTTTTCCATCTTCATTGCTTCTAATATAAGTAAAACGTCGCCACTCTTTACAGCCTGTCCTGCAGTAACGTTTACTGAAAGGATAGTACCAGGCATTGGTGATGGGAGTGGCTTAGCGCCTGCAGCAGCAGGAGCAGGTGCAGCAGCAGGAGCAGGTGCAGCAGCAGGAGCAGGAGCAGCGGCAGGTGCAGCAGCAGGTGCTGGAGCAGCAGCAACAGGAGCCATAGCGCCGTTTACTTCTTCAACCTGAACATCGTATGTTGTACCGTTAACGGTGATTCTTAAGTTTTTCATAACAAATTCCCTTTCGTATATGTGAATGTGATTATTTCTTAAATAGTTGAGTGCTTTTTAGGTAAAGTTTCAACGCGCTTTGAAGAAAGCATAGTAAGTGCCTGTGAAACCTTAGCTCTAAGCTGTGACTTCTCGATTACATCGTCAACGTAACCGTTACAAGCAGCATTCACAGCGTTTAACTCACGCTGTGCAAAAGCTTCAGCAGCCTTGTCCTGCTCAGCTACAGGTACGTTCATACCTTCTTCGTCCATAATGAACGCAAGAGCCTTAGGGTTAACAGGAGAAACAACAGCGCCATCGAGTGCAAATCTCATATCTGAA